>NZ_DLTK01000033.1:336-10836 GCF_002500885.1 Brevundimonas sp. UBA7838 | reverse complement strand
GCTTCGCGGTCCCCCTCCCCATTGCATGGGGAGGAGACGCTCGCCCCTATTCGATCTCGACGACTTCCACCCGCGCGCCGTTCAGCACCAGGGCGATCTCGCCACGCTTCAGCTTCAGCGCGTCCTCGCCGAAAATCTGGCGGCGCCAGCCCTTCATCGCGTCGATGTCGGCGTCGTCGCTGATGGCGATCTTTTCCAGGTCCGACACGGTGGCGATCAGCTTGGAGGCCACGCCGGCGTTGTCGCTCTTGGCCTTCAGCAGAACCTTCAACAGTTCCACCACCGACGGCGGGGCCGGCTGGCGGTGGGCGGGGCGCTCCATCTCGGGCGCATGCGATTCGGGATCGGCCAGAACCCGCTTCAGCTCCTCAGCCAGTTCCAGACCCAGCCGTGAACCACCGAAACCCTTGGGCACCGAGCGCAGGCGATTGAAAGCCTCGACATCCGTCGGAGTCTGCTGGGCGATCTCGTCGATGCCCTCGTCCTTCAGGATGCGGCCGCGCGGCTGGTCGCGCTCCTGCGCCGCCCGCTCGCGCCAGACGGCGACGGCCTTGAACGCCGCAAGATATTTGGCCGAGAACTTCTTGGGCTTCAGCCGCTTCCAGGCGTTTTCCGGATTGGTGTCGTAGAGGGCCGGATCGGTCAGGCTCTCCATCTCCGACATGACCCACTCCAGCCGGCCTTCCTTCTGCAGCCGGTCGCGCAGCTTGGGATACAGCGCCGCAAGGTGGGTCACGTCGCCCAGCGCATAGACCAGTTGGTTCTCCGACAACGGCCGGCGCGCCCAGTCGGTGAAGCGGCTGCCCTTGTCCACCTCGATCCGCAGCATTTGCCGCACCAGCGAATCATAGGCGACCTGTTCGCCGAACCCAGCGGCCATGGCGGCGACCTGGGTGTCGAACATCGGCTTGGGCATGGCTCCCAGGCGCACGAAGATTTCCACGTCCTGTCGGCAGGCGTGGAAGACCTTCACGATCTTCTCGTCGCGCAACAGCTCCAGGAACGGCTCCAGATCCAGCCCCTCCGCCATCGGATCGATGGTGGCGGCGTGATCAGCCGAGGCCGCCTGAATCAGGCAGAGCTTCGGCCAATAGGTCGTTTCCCGCATGAACTCGGTGTCGACCGTGATGAAAGGAGCGTTGGCTACGCGGGCGCAAAAATCGGCCAGCGCCTCGGTGGTGGTGATCGGCGTCATTCCGATGCTATAGCCCCGCGCATCCTACCTGTGGCAAGAGCCGCGCTGCATTTCCGCCCCGATTCAGGCCCGAGATCCCATGAGCGACACCCAAAAGCCTCTCGAAAACGGTCTGACCTACGCCGATGCGGGCGTGGACATCGACGCGGGCGAAATGCTGGTCGAACATATTAAGCCGCTGGCGAAATCGACGGCGCGCCCCGGATCGGACCCCTCGCTGGGCGGATTCGGCGCCCTGTTCGACCTCAAGGCCGCCGGCTTCGAAGATCCGCTGATCGTCACCACCACGGACGGCGTCGGCACCAAGCTGAAGATCGCCATCGAGACCGGCCGTCATGACGGCGTTGGCGTCGACCTGGTCGCCATGTGCGTCAACGACCTGTTGGCCCAAGGGGCCGAACCCCTGCTGTTCCTCGACTATTACGCCACCGGCCGGCTTGAGATCGACGCCGCCCGCCGCGTCGTCGCCGGCATCGCCGAGGGCTGTCGCCAGGCCGGCTGCGCCCTAGTCGGCGGCGAGACGGCCGAAATGCCGGGCATGTACACCGAGGGCGACTACGATCTGGCCGGGTTCAGTCTCGGCGCCGTCGAGCGCGGCCACGCCCTGCCCTATCTGGATCGCCAGGCGGCCGGCGACGTCATCATCGGCCTGGCCTCCACCGGCCCGCATTCCAACGGCTATTCGCTGGTGCGCAAGGTGGTCGAGAAGTCCGGCCTGGCCTGGGGCGACGACGCCCCTTTCGCTAAGGACCGCTCGCTGGCCCAGGCCTTGATGGAGCCGACCCGCATCTATGTGAAGCCGGTGCTGCCGATCATAAAGGCGGGCCTGGTCAAGGGCGCGGCCCACATCACCGGCGGCGGCCTGATCGAAAACCCGCCCCGCTGCATCGCCGAGGGTCTGCAGGCTCGCTTCGACTGGAACGCCTGGCCTATGCCCGCCGTCTTCCAGTGGCTGGCCGAAACCGGCGGCATCAGCAACCACGAAATGCGCCGCACCTTCAACTGCGGCGTCGGCTTCATCCTGATCGTCGCGCCCGAGAACGCCGAGCCGGTGCTGGCCGCCCTCCTCAACGCCGGCGAAGTCGCTTTCGTCTGCGGACAACTGGAAGCGGCCTAAGCCGCTCCCAGGTCCCGCGGGGCTTACCGGACCCCGCCGTTCGCCGTCTCGGCGTAGAAGCGCGACAGGTCGGCGTGCAGCTTCACCAGAGCGTCGTGGCTGAGGTACATCATGTGCCCGCCCTCATAGTAGGTGAACTCCAGGTTCGGCCGCAGGCTGGGCTCCAGCATCATCTGCGCCAGATCGAACTCGGTCGAGAAGAAGGGCGTGGCGGCGTCATAATAGCCGTTCAGCGACATCACCTTCAGATACGGATTTCGTCGCATCGCCGTGGCCAGATCAATCGCCGTATTCGGCGTGGTTTGCGGCCCTCCCACCGGCGGACGGTGGCTCCAGTTCCAGTTAAAGCCCGGCAAGCCCCGCGCCGACATTCGGTATTCGACGTCGGTCTTGTAGTTCAGTTCATTGGCCACATAGTCGCGGAAGATGCCGAAATAGGCCCCCGTCACGGCCGAGCTGGACGGATCATCCTCCGGCTCGCCGCCCGCCGCATCCTCGTCCAGACCCATGTAGCGGGTGTCCAGCCGCCCAATCGTCTGGCGCCGGTCGCGCAGCAGTTCCTTGCGGAAGGCGCCGAGGTCCACGCGCATATTGGCGTTGTCGATGAAGGTGGTCGACAGGCCGGTCAGGTCGCTCATCTGACGCACGATGTCCGCGCGCTCGGCGTCAGAGATCATGTGCCCCTTGGCCAGGGCCGAGGCGTAAGGTCCTAAGGCGAAGTCACGCGCGCGCTGAACCTGCTCTTCGACCGTCGCGGCCGGATTCGCCAGCTTGCGATGATGCCAGGCCGTCGCCGCATAGGTCGGCAACAGGGTGACGAAGTTCTGCGGATAGCCTGGCTGACGCACGCCGTAATTCATGATCGACGACAGCAGCACCACGCCGTTCAGCGACATCCCGCGATCTTCAAGCTGGAACGCCACCGCACCGGTGCGCAGCGTGCCGTAGGATTCGCCGATAATGTATTTCGGGCTGGACCAACGGCTGAACTTGGTCGTGTAGCGCATGATGGCGCGAGCGAAGGCGTCGGCGTCTCCGTCCACGCCCCAGAAGGTCGAACCCGGCGTCTCGCCCAACGGACGCGAGAAGCCCGCGCCTACCATGTCGATGAAAACCAGGTCCGTCTGATCCAGCAGAGTCTGGTCGTTGGGGCCGAAGGCGAAGGGCGCCGGCCGCACCACGGTCGGCTCATCGGTCTGGACCCGCATCGGCCCAAACGAGCCCATATGCAGCCACACGGTCGGCGAGCCTGGTCCGCCGTTGTAGAGATAGGTCACCGGCCGCGTCCCAACCGGCTGACCGTCCAGCGTATAGGCGGTGTAGAACAGGCTGGCGGTCGGCATCCCCGCATCGTCGCGGATCGTCAGCGTGCCGGCCGTGGCGTGATAGCGCAGCGTCTTGCCGTGGGCGTTGACCGAATGGGCCGTCGTGACCTCGGTCTCCTCGACCGGTGCGCGCGCCCAGTCCTTTTCGATCGCCTCGGCGTTGGCGTTGCGGAACCGGTCGGTTGCGGATCGCATCGCGGCGCCCCCGCCATTGTTGCTGCTGCTGTTGGTCCCGCTTTCCTGGGCCAGCGCCGCCACGGGCGCGCCCAGCATCGCGGCGATGGCCGCGAGGCAGATCAGTCTTTTCATGCGATAGTCCCCTGTACGCGCCGACCCACGACCCCTCGCCATGCGGTCGGCGTTACACGCTAACGCCCGAATCCAGCCGACAACAAGGGCGGATCGCGTTTGAAACTTGCCAATGGTCGCCCGCCCCGTCATGCGAGGCGCCATGTCACCCCAAGCCGCCCCGCCCGTCCGCGTCGCCGTCCTGATCTCGGGGGCGGGCTCCAACATGGCGGCTCTGATCGACGCCGGTCAGGCGCCGGACAGCGGCTATGAGGTCGTGCTGGTGCTGTCGAACGTCGAGGGCGCGGGCGGTCTGGCGATTGCGGCCGCCAAGGGCGTGGCGACGGCGACCGTGGCGCACAAACCGTTCGGGAAGGATCGCGAGGCGCATGAGCGGGCGGTGGACGCGATCCTACGCGAGGCCGGCGTCGAGGTCGTAGCGCTGGCCGGCTATATGCGCGTTCTGACGCCCTGGCTGGTCGGCGGCTGGCGCGAGCGGATGCTGAACATCCACCCCAGCCTGCTGCCCCTCTATCCGGGTCTGGACACCCACGCCCGCGCCATCACCGCCGGCGACGCCGAGGCCGGCTGCACGGTCCATCTGGTGACCGAGGGCGTGGACGAAGGCCCAATCCTGGGCCAGGCGCGCGTGCCGATCGTCGAGGGCGACACGGCCGAGGCTCTGGCCGAACGGGTCAAGACGGCGGAGCATCAGCTTTACCCGCAGGTGCTGGCCGGCTTCTGCCGAGACCTGCCCCGCCCTTAGCGGCGCGAAGATTACAAAAACGTCATGCGACAGACCGCCGCACCGGCGCAATGGTGCGCCCGACCTCAATCGGGACCCTCTCTATCCATGACTCGCATTCGTCTGATGGCCGCCTGCTCGGCCTGTATCGTCGTCGCTCTCACCGGCGGCGCGGCCTCTGCTCAGGACGCTTCGGCCCAGCATTCGCACGGCATGGCCGGCGCGGCCCACAGCCCCTTCGGCGCCTGGGGCTTCGATCTGGCCGGTCGCAACACCTCGGTGAAGCCCGGCGACGACTTCAACGAATATGCCAACGGAACCTATCTGCGCACGACCGAGATTCCGGCCGACAAGTCGCGCTTCGGCCCGTTCGACGTCCTGTATGAGAACGCCCAGTCCCAGCTGAAGTCGATCATCGAAACCAGCGCCGCCAATCCCGCCAACGAGAACGCCCGCAAGGTCGGCGCCCTGTACGCCAGCTTCATGGACGAGGCGAAGATCGAGCAGCTGGGCGCAACGCCGCTGGCCGCCGACCTCGCCGCCGTCAAGGGGGTCACCGACCACGCCGGCATGGCGCGCCTGATGGGTGAGAGCCATTCAGGCTTCGGCGGCTCCCTGTTCGGCATCGACGTGTTCGAGGATCTGAAAAACCCCAATCTGAACTCGGCCTATCTGGGTCAGGGATCGCTGGGCCTGCCGGACCGCGACTACTATCTGAAGCCCGACTTCGCCGCCCAGCGCGAGGCCTATCTGGCCTATCTGACGACCACCCTGACCGCCATCGGCTGGGCCGACCCGGCCAAGACCGCCGCCGACATCCTCGCCTTCGAAACCAAGGTCGCCGACAAGCAGTGGACGACGGTCGAGCGTCGCCAGATCGACAAGCTGTACAACCCGGCCAAGGCCTCGGACCTGACGACCCTGGCTCCCGGCTTCGACTGGGCCGGCTTCCTGGCCGGCGCCCAGGTGTCGAACGTCGACACCCTGGTGCTGATGGAAAACACCGCCATCCCCGCCATCGCCCAGGTGTTCGCCGACACCCCCATCGAGACGCTGAAGGCCTGGCAGGCGTTCAACGTCGTCGATCAGGCCAGCCCCTATCTGTCCAAGGCCTTCGTCGACGCCCGCTTCGACTTCCGCGGCAAGACGCTGCGCGGCCAACCCGAAAACCGTCCGCGCTGGAACCGGGGCGTGGCTCTGGTCGATGGCCAGCTGGGCGAGGTCCTGGCCCAGGAATACGTCCGCCTGCACTTCCCCGCCTCGTCCAAGGCCCAGATGGAAGCCCTGGTCGGCAACATCCGCGACGCCATGACCGAGCGGCTGAAGACCCTGGACTGGATGAGCGAGCCCACGCGCGAGCAGGCCCTGTACAAGATGTCCAAGTTCGGGGTGAAGATCGGCTATCCCGACAAGTGGCGCTCGTATGACGGACTGGAGCTGAAGGCCGACGATCTGTACGGCAACGTCGAACGCTCGTCGGCCTTCGAATGGGCCTACAAGCGCGGCAAGATCGGCAAGCCGGTCGATCCGCTGGAATGGGGCATGACGCCCCAGACGGTCAACGCCTACTACAACCCGCCGCGCAACGAGATCGTCTTCCCGGCCGCCATCCTCCAGGCGCCCTTCTTCGATCCGAACGCGGACCCGGCCGTCAACTACGGGGGCATCGGCGCGGTCATCGGCCATGAGATCACCCACGGCTTTGACGATCAGGGCCGCAAGTCGGACGGCGACGGCGTGCTGCGCGACTGGTGGACGCCGGAAGACGCCGCCCGCTTCGAAGCGCGCGCCAAGGTGCTGGGCGACATCTATGACAAGCTGGAGCCGATCCCCGGCGTGCACGTCAACGGCGACTTGACGATGGGCGAGAACATCGCCGACCTGGGCGGCCTGCTGCTGGCCCTGGACGCCTATCACAAGTCTCTGGACGGCCAGCCGGCGCCGGTCATCGACGGGCTTACGGGCGATCAGCGCGTCTTCCTGGGCTGGGCGCAGGTCTGGCGCGAGAAGTCGCGCGAGGCGGCGCTGAAGGAGCAGTTGACCACCGATCCGCACTCGCCCGGCCCGGTGCGCGCCGCGACCTCGCCGCGCAACATCGACGCTTGGTATGCGGCCTTCGGCGTCTCGCCGGACCAAAAGGAATATATCGCGCCCGAGGCCCGCGCCCGCATCTGGTAAAGGCGCCAGAGGTCAGACGTAGAAAAGGCCCGGAGCGACGCTCCGGGCCTTTTTGTCATCCGGGCTTTCGCCCCAGACTGAGCCTGATTTAGCGGGGCTTGGTCGCCGCGCCGGCCACGGCGCCGATGGCGGCGCCGGCCACGGTCGAACCCGTGTTGCCGCCGATGACCTGACCGGCGACGGCGCCGCCCAGGGCGCCGGTGGCGGCGCGTTGTTCCATCGTCTGGCCGCAGGCGGCCAGCAGGGCCACGACGCCGATGACGGGGGCCAGTTTGATCATGGTCTTCATGGGTCTTCTCCGGGAGACGAACGAGATAATGACCACCAAACGACAAGGCCCGCGTCCGGTTCCGGGCGCGGGCCTATATAGTCACGCTATGCGAGAGACTTCGCTCTCGCATCGCTTTGTTTCGGCGCTACGCTCGGAACGCGGTCCCTCGCGGCTTGAGCGCCTTGTGCTCGCGCTACGCTCGGAACGCGGTTCCTCGCGACTTGAGCGCTTAGCCGACGATCTGGTCGTCGGTGAAGAACTGGGCGATCTCGATCTTGGCGTTGTCCTGGCTGTCCGAACCGTGGACCGAGTTTTCACCGATCGACAGGGCGAACTGCTTGCGGATGGTGCCTTCGGCGGCCTGTTCCGGGTTGGTGGCGCCCATGACTTCACGATAGGCGGCGACGGCGTTGTCGCCTTCCAGCACCTGAACGACGACCGGCTCGGCCGTCATCTGCTCGACCAGCTCGCCGTAGAACGGGCGCTCGGCGTGCACTTCATAGAATTTCTTGGCTTGTTCGGTCGTCAGCTTGACGCGGCGCTGGGCCACGATGCGCAGGCCCGCGCCTTCGATCACGGCGTTGATCGCGCCGGTCAGGTTGCGGCGCGTGGCGTCGGGCTTGATGATCGAGAAGGTACGTTCGGTCATGGGAATTGACTTCTTGTTGGGAGATTGAGTGTCGCGGGCTTATAGCGACCACCTCCCGCGTTTCCAACCGTCCCTTTTTGCATCCCTGACGCACGCCGCATGGCGACCTGCCGATTGAGGGACGCCGACCAACCGAAGAACCTTCGCCGCAATGCTCCAGATCACCGACCTGACCTTCAACGCCTGGGGCCGCAAGTTTCTCGTGGACGCCTCCGTCAGCCTGCCGCCCGGCTCCAAGGTCGGTCTGGTCGGCCGCAACGGCATCGGCAAATCGACCCTGTTCAAGCTGATCTTGGGCGAGCTTCACGCCGCCGGCGACGAGATCAGCCTGCCCAAGACCGCCCGTATCGGCTCGGTCGATCAGGAGCATCCGGCGACCCCCGTCAGCGTCATCGACACCATCCTTGAGGCCGACGTCGAACGCCACACCCTGCTGGGCCGGCTTGAGACCGCCGAACCGGAAGAGATGGGCGAGATCTGGTCGCGCCTGATCGAGATCGACGCCGACGCCGCGCCCGCGCGCGCCGCCGAAATCCTGGTCGGTCTGGGCTTCGATCAGGAAAACCAGGCCCGGCCGATGTCGGAGTTCTCGGGCGGCTGGCGAATGCGCGTCGCCCTGGCCGCCGCCCTGTTCGCCGAGCCCGACATGCTGCTGCTGGACGAACCGACCAACTACCTCGATCTCGAAGGCGCCCTGTGGCTGGAGGCGCGGCTAAAGAAATACCCGCACACCGCCCTTATCATCTCCCACGACCGCGAGATGCTGAACGAGGTTTGCACGCACATCCTGCACCTCGCGAACCACACCCTGACCCTCTACACCGGCAACTACGACGCCTTCGAAAAGGCCCGCGCCGAAAAGGCCCGGCTGCAGTTGTCGGCCAAGGCCAAGCAGGACGCCGAGCGCGCCCACCTTCAGGCCTTCGTCGATCGCTTCAAGGCCAAGGCCTCCAAGGCCGCCCAGGCCCAGTCGCGCATGAAGCGGCTGGAGAAGATGCAGCCCGTCGCCACCACGATCGAGGAGCGCGTCGCCCCCTTCACCCTGCCCTCGCCGCCGCGTCCGTTGGCGCCGCCGTTGATCCGGCTGGAGCGGGCCAATGTCGGCTATGAGCCGGGCAAGCCGATCCTGCGCAATCTGAACCTGCGCATGGACCTGGACGACCGCATCGGCCTGCTGGGCGTCAACGGCGCGGGCAAGTCGACCTTCGCCAAGATGATCGCCGGCGCCCTGAACGTGTTCGAGGGCGAGCTTCACCGCGACAGGAAGATGCGCGTCGGCTGGTTCCACCAGCATCAGATCGAGGCGATGGACCCGACCGACACGCCGCTGGAGATCATCCGCCGCGCCATGCCGGATGCGCCCGAAAGCGCCCGCCGCTCCAAACTGGCCCAGTTCGGCCTGGGCTATGAAAAGCAGGAGACCACGGTCGACAGCCTGTCGGGCGGCGAGCGCGCGCGGCTGTTGCTGAACATGGTGGCGATGGACGCGCCCCACGTCCTGATCCTGGACGAACCGACCAACCACCTGGATATCGACAGTCGCCGCGCCCTGCTGGACGCGCTGAACGACTACAACGGCGCCGTCATCCTGATCACCCACGACCGCTCGCTGATGGAGATGGTGGCGGATCGCCTGTGGCTGGCCGCCGACGGCACGGTCAAGCCGTTCGACGGCGACATGGACGACTACGCCAAATTCGTCCTCGACCGCGCCAAACAGGCCATCGCCAAGCCTAGCCAGATCAAGAAGGAAGAGGCCAAGGCGAACTCAGGCTCCCCTCAAGCAGAGAGCGCCCGCGGCGCGAACGATAGGGGCAACAAGAAGCGATCCGGCCCCTCGCCCTCGACCCTGCGCCACGCGGTCAAGAAGGCGGAGGAGACCATGACCCGCCTGACGGCCGAGATCGCCCGTATCGACGACGACATGGCCACCGCCTCGGTCAGCAATCCCAAGGCTCTGGAAGGCCTGACGCGCGCGCGCGCCAAGACCGAGGCCGATCTGGCCGCCGCCGAAGCCGCCTGGGTCGCCGCCGAAGAAGCTCTCGCCGAGGTCGCATGAAACCGATCGAATTCTCCAAGGAAGACCGCGCGGCGATCACCGCCAAACTGCGCAACTACTTCGCCCGAGAACTGGATCAGGAACTCGGCCAGCTTCCGGCCGAGATGCTGCTGGACTTTATCGGGAAGGAGATCGGCGGCGCCTTCTACAATCGCGGCGTCCACGACGCCCAGCAACTGGTCCAGCAGAAGGCCGAGGACATCGTCGAGGCGCTGTATGGCCTCGAACGCGCGGCCCCGACGCGCTGACCGGCCGCATCGCTGAACGGGTCGGCGCAAACGAAAACCGCCCGGCGCATTCACGCCGAGCGGTCGGATCGGTCGGCGTTTTAGGCCGGAAGGTCTTCGGCCAGGATCGCCATTTCGAACATGAACGAGCCTTCCTCGTCCTCATCCTCGAAGACGATGCCGATGAACTCGTCGCCGACATAGACCTCGGCCGAGTCATTCTGCTTGGGGCGGGCCTTCACGATGATGCCGCCGGTGTTGAAGGTACGCTTGAGGTGCGCCTCGATGCGCTTCAGGTCGGTGTCTTTCACGGGGGGCCTCATGGTCTGGACGTTGGCGGCGGACCCTAGAGACATCGGCGGTTCAGGGAAACCGGCGCCGCGCATTTTCCCGCTTCAGAGATACTTCATCCACCATTGCGAACTGCGCCGCTTGACCCCGCCGAA
>NZ_DLTK01000033.1:0-133 GCF_002500885.1 Brevundimonas sp. UBA7838 | reverse complement strand
GCCGCTTGACCCCGCCGAACCATAGGCAGGCGAACCAGCAAGGCACGGTGACCAGGCCCGCCAGCAACCACACCCAGCCGACGCCGGGCACGCCGAAGCCCTCGCCCTGATTGGCGCCGAACAGCATCAGCGC
>NZ_DLTK01000028.1:737-15842 GCF_002500885.1 Brevundimonas sp. UBA7838 | reverse complement strand
GCGCGTTCGGCGGCGCGGGCCTCAGCGTTCAGAACGGCGGTCAGGGCGGTCTTGCGCGCCGTCAGCCCCTCGATCTCGCCGCGCCGGTCGCCCTGCTCGCTCTCGGTCGTCAGCAGTCGCTCCGAGGACAGGACGGCGAGGCGGCGGATGCGCATGATCTCGGCCTGACGGGCGGCCAGCACCTTGGCGCGGCTTTCCAGATCCGGCGTCATGGCCTTGAGCAGGATGGAGGCGCGCACCGTGTCGATGGCCTTATCGGCGGGCACCAGCAAGGGCGGCGGCGGCCGGCGGCTCATCATCTGCAGCGCGCTGAGCAGACGGCCCTGGGCGCCGCGCTCACGCGCCAGGTCCGTGACCAGTTCGGCCTCGCGTTCGGTCAGTTGCTGGAGGCGGGCGCGCTGATCGTCGATCTGACGGTCGCCGGTCTGTTCGTCGGCCCGCAGCGAGGCCAGGCGGCGCTCCAACTGAGCCAGTTCGGTCTTGGCGGCGTCGGCGTCAGCGCGCAGACGACGGGCGCGCACCGTTTCGTCGCGGTATTCGGCCTGGATGCGCGACAGTTCGCTCTCGGGCGCCTGGTTGCTCATCGCCGGGGCGGCGCAGACGAAACCCGTCAGCAGGGCCAGCGATAAGGGTATGGCGCGACGCATGTCAGTCGCGATGATAGGGCGATCCGGCCAGGATGGTCACGGCCCGATACAGTTGTTCGGCCAGCATGGCGCGCGCCAGGGCGTGGGGCCAGGTCTGGGGACCGAAGGCCAGGGTCGAGGACGCAGCGTCGCGCACGCTGGCGTCCAGCCCGTCCGCCCCGCCGATAGCGAAGACCAGGCGACGCTCGCCCTGATCCCGCAGTTTGGCGATGTGGTCGGCGAAGGCGCGCGAGGAATAGGTCTTGCCGCGCTCGTCGCAGGCGATCAGGTGCGCGCCCTCTGCGGCAGCGAGGATCAGCTCAGCCTCCGGCGCCTTGCCGGGTCTGCGGGCTTCCAGATCGATCAGTTCGAGGGGACCGAGGCCAAGCGCGCGTCCCGACAGGGTGGCGCGCTTGGCGTAGTCGTCGGCGAGCGTCGCTTCAGGCCCCCGGCCCGCTCGGCCGATGGCGACGATGCTCAGCTTCATGGTGTCAGTCGCGGACCATGCGGTGGGCGGAGTCGACCGCCCAGATCTTTTCGATGTTGTAGAAGGTGCGCACTTCCGGGCGGAACAGGTGCACGATCACATCGCCGGCGTCGATCAGAACCCAGTCGCAGTGCGGCAGGCCCTCGACCTTAGCCTTGCCGAGGCCCTGTTCCTTGAGCGTGCGCAGCAGGTGGTCGGCGATGGCGCCGACGTGACGGTGCGAACGACCGGACGCCACGATCATGGTGTCGGCCATGGCGCTTTTGCCCTTCAGGTCGATCAGGACCATGTCCTGAGCCTTGTCCTCGTCGAGGCGGCTCAGCAGGGCTTCTTCCAGCGGCGTGGAGCCGACGGGGCGGGGAGCGGAATCGTCGAAGCCGCGCGGGGAGGCGTCGGATTCAAAGCCGTCTTCGGAATGGAGAGGTTCGATAGGGTCCATCTCGTGCGCCGTATTCGAGACGGCGGCGTCTTGCGTATCATACGCGGGCGAGGGGGTCAGCGGAGGGCTCCGGGAGCGTTGACTAAAGAAGCCCTCTAGCACGGATGGGCCGCAACGTGAACCGCCGCCCGAATCATCCGGCGATCACGAGGTCGCGCGCACGCCCTTGCCGGTCCTGATCGCCGTGGACGACAGGGGGTTGAGCGGCGCCGTCAGATAGGTCCAGGCGGGCGCCTGAAGCGTCGGCAGAAGCCCCGCCTGCTGGGCGGGAATGCGGAAACCGGCGAAGCGGGCGGCGGCCGGCGCCGTGCGGCTGTCCAGCAGCGAACCCGGCCGGGCGATGACCGCCACCGGCATCAGCCGCATGATGTCGGTCCAGCCGCGCCAGCGATGGAAGCTGGCCAGATTGTCCGACCCCATCAGCCAGACGAAATGCACGCCCGGATTCCGCGCGACCAGAAGGCGCAGGGTGTCCACGGTCCAGGCGACGCCGGCCCGGCTCTCGAAGTCCGAGACGATCATCGACGGTCCGCGCGCATGCTGGCGCGCCGAGGCCATGCGGTCCGCCAGCGGCGCGCTGTGACGGGCGTCCTTCAACGGGTTCTGCGGCGACACCAGCCAGACGACCCGGTCGAGATCCAGACGGCGCATGGCGGTCTCGGCGACATGGGCGTGACCGTCGTGGGCGGGATTGAAAGAGCCGCCGAACAGGCCGACCTTCATGCCTGGAGCGAGGATCAAACCGTCGCGCAGCGCCCCGGAGCGGGGGCCGGCGCCTTTGGGCGCGGGACCGGCGTGGAAGAAGGACAAGCGGCGTCTCGGGCGGCGGGCGTTATGCTCAGCGGCGCCCTTATAGCGCGCGCCCATGCTCCGCCTACAGAATTCGTTCTCAGACGGCGGCGTCGAACAGGGCGTCGCGCGCCACGTCGGCATGGGTCATGGGGAACAGGTGCCCGCCGCCGGACACGACCTCGACCGAGACATTGGGCAGGCCGCGGGGCTGAACCGGCACATGGGTCAGGGCGTCGTGTTCGGCTTTGAGGATGCGGACCGGGCCGGGATAGCGTTTCATGGCCCGCCACGGATCGTGCGCCTGGGCTGCGTAGTTGGCCGCCTCCCAGGCCGGCGCGGCGGTCAGGCTGAACCCGCCGTCGCCTTCGTTCAGGCCTTCGGAAAGATAGTCGGCCAGGACCATGTCGGGCCAACCCTTGAACGCGCCGCGCCCGCGATAGGCGGCCATGGCCTGTTCGCGGCTGTCGAACTGGCTGCGACGGCGCAGGGTGGCCTTGGCGATAGGGATCGCCTTCATCAGCTTGTGGGCGAAGGGCAGGTTGAAGGCGAAGACCGCCGAGCGTTTCCAGATCACCGGATCGAACAGCACCAGGCTGGACACCCGATCCGGCCGAACGGCGGCCGCCAGAAGCGAGGCCGTGCCGCCCATCGAATGGCCGGCCATGACCACGGGCGGGCCGTCGATGGCCTCCAGCAGCGCCAGCAGGTCGTCGCGGTGGTCCAGCCAGCTGGTCTTGGGTCGCGCGAAGGTCGGCAGCGCAGACCGTCCATGGCCGCGTAGATCCGGCGCCCAGATCCGCAAGGACGCCGACAACGGCGACAAGAGGCTGCGATAGGTGGCGGCGTTGAAGCCGTTGGCGTGAGAGAAGATCAGGTCGACGGGCCGGTTCGGATCGCCGAAATCCAGCACGGCCATCTCGCCGGCGCCCCAGCGATTGTCGATCGGCACGGACAGGCGACGCGGTGGGGACATCAACGCCGCATCCATGGTCATGCGACGTCGCGACAGGCGGCGCAGCGACCGTGCGCCTCGATCGTCGTGCGGGCGATGGCGTAACCGGCGGCTGAGGCGGCGGCGTTCATGGCGCTCTGGTCCGGGCCGCTGACCTCGCGCGTCGCGCCGCAGCAGTCGCAGATCAAGAAGGCGGCCGCGTGGGCGGCCTCGCCATCGTCGGTGCAGGCGACATAGGCGCTGATGGAGGCGATGCGGTGGACCATGCCCAGCCGTTCCAAAAACTCCAGCGCGCGATAGACGGTCGGCGGCTTAGCGGCCTGGCCGTCTTCGCCGAAGCGCGCGATCAGATCGTAGGCCTTCACCGGCTCGCCGCTTTCCATCAGCAGGGCCAGGACGCGCCGGCGCTGGGCGGTCATCCGCTCGCCCTGCTGGACAGCGCGCGCCTCAGCCGCCGCCAAGGCGCGGTCCAGCGCCCCGCCGTTCAGGCCGGAGTGGTCATGGTCATGATCGCAGGCGGAACCCATACGCCACAGCTAATGGCTGGCGACCCCCACTGCAACCGACGCATCGCGGGTTTGCCGGTTACGCGGCGTTGGGCTAGAAGGCGCGCCTTCGATCTTTAACCAGAGCGTCCTCGCTTCATGACCGACACGAACAACTCGCCGCTTGAAGGCAACGTCCTCTTCTACACGAACCCCGAACCGCTGGATCAGAGCGTCCACGGCGGCCTGGGCGTGAACCCGAGCGACAAGCCCTACGCCTTCGTGGCCCAGACCAATATCGTGCCGCTGACGGTCACCGAATTCTCGGCCGCCGCCCTGTCCTATCCGATCATCTTCACCGGCGAGAACCGCCAGCCGGTCGCCGTGATGGGCCTGAGATCAAACGAAAACCTGTTCGTCGCGCCGGACGGCGAGTTCCGCGCCGACGCCTATGTGCCGGCCTATGTGCGCCGCTATCCGTTCGTCTTCGCGGACGACAAGCAGAACCAGCGCCTGATCCTGTGTATCGACCGCGGCGCCTCGATCGTCGCCGAGGGCGGCCAGAACCCGTTGTTCGTCGACGGCCAGCCCAGCGACTACACGAACATGGCGATGGAGTTCTGCAACAACTTCGAACAGGAGCGCCAGCGCACCGAGGGCTTCGTCGCCCTGGTCAAGGATCTGGACCTGCTGGACATCCGCGAAGCCCACTTCACGCCGCGCAATCCCGACGGCACGCCGGGTCAGCCGCAGAAGCTGGCCGAATACTATGCGGTGTCGGAAGACAAGCTGCGCGCCCTGCCCGCCGAGAAGCTGGTCGAGCTGCGCGACAACGGCGCCCTGGGCCAGATCTACGCCCACCTGGTGTCGCTGGTCGGTTGGGACCGCCTGATCGCCATGGCCGTGATGCGTCAGGCCCAGGCCCCGACCTCGGTCAACTAAGACCCGGTCTGTCGAAGATCGATCAACGCCCCGCCGGTTCGCCGGCGGGGCGTTTGTCGTTTCAGCGGCGCGAGAACAGCGCCCGCGTCAGGCAGGAAAAGACCAGACGTCCGGCCTCGTCCAGCAGGTCATGCGAGGCGATGACGATGCCCTTGTCGTCTCCGACCGGATCCTTGCCCATCACCGTCATGCGACCTCGCAGCAGTTCGCCCGCCGGGGGATTGCGCATGTAACGCAGCCCATCGACGGCCAGGACCTTGGTCTGGGCCCAACCGCCGGACTTGTCGGCCGCCAGTCGGCTCCACAGCACATAGACCATGGCGTCTGGCGCGCCGTAGGCCACGTCCCAGCCCGGCGAGAACCGCTCGATGAAGACGTCCAGCGCCCCCTGATCGACCGCACAGGCGCCCAGCGGCACGACCTGCCCCACCTCCAGGTCTTCGAAATGGACGTGCAGCGGATCGCTCATGCGCAGACCTTGGGTTCAGGCGGGTTCTTCGGAAACGCGAACCAGCAGCTTGCCGTCGTGATCGCCGGTGAACAAGCGATTCAACGACCCCACCGCGCCTTCCAGCCCGTCGTCGACGTGAACCTTCCATTTCACACGGCCGTCCGCCAGCCACGGGCCCATTTCCGCCACCATCTCGCGGGCGCGCGAGGCGTAGTCCAGAACCAGGAAGCCCTGGACGTGCAGGCGATGGGTGATGATGCGCGCGAAGTTCGGCGACGGCGGCGCCTTGGTCGCATTGTAGGAGGACACCAGGCCGCAGACCGCCATACGGCCGTGGACCTTCAGCCGGTTGAACACCGCGATCATGATGTCGCCGCCGACATTCTCGAAGTTCAGATCGACGCCGTCGGGGGCCAGACGGTCCAGCGCCTCGCCGACATCCTCGTTCTTGTAATCGATGGCCGCGTCGAAGCCGAGTTCGTCGGTCAGCCAGGCGCACTTCTGCGGGCCGCCCGCGATGCCGATGACGCGGCAGCCGCGCTGTTTGGCGATCTGCCCCGCGATGGAGCCGACCGCGCCGGCCGCCGCCGAGATGACGATGGTCTCGCCTTCCTTGGCCTTCAACACATCGGTGACGCCGAAATAGGCGGTCAGGCCGGTCATGCCGAGCACCGACATATTGGCTGTCAGCGGCAAACCGGGCGCACGATGCACCGGGCGCAGGCCGCCTTCCGGCACGACCGCATAGTCGGCCCAGCCGCCCGAGGTCGGCATGACGACATCGCCTGTTTTGAAGCGGCTGGATCGCGAGGCTTCGACCACGCCCAGCGTCAGGCCGCGCATGACCTCGCCCAGACCGACCGGCGGCAGATAGCCCTCGGAATCGTTCATCCAGGTGCGATTGGTCGGGTCCAGCGACAGATAGACGGTGCGGACCAGCACATCGTTCTCCATCAGATCAGGGATGGCCGTCTCGACCAGTTCCAGATCGCCGGGCTGGATCAGGCCCTTGGGGCGCTGGCGCAGCACCCATTGACGGTTCGTCTTGCCGCTTGTCGAAGCCATTGGCGTCTCTCCGTGCGTTTTCTTTGACCACCATCTTGGCCGCGACGGCGGCGTCGGTCGAGGTGTGCGCCAAGAAAAAAGCGACCCTTTCGGATCGCTTTGAAGTGGCATCATCGAGAATGAGGCGCGGAGGCGGCATGATCAGCTTTCGCGGATCAAGTCGGGGGGCGTCGCCGCCTCCACGGACCGATAACGACGGCGCCCGAAGCCGGTTCCCATCCTCGATCGCTTTTTTTGCGCTTTCGTACCTTGGCCCGTCAACGCCGGCGTAAAACAAAGAAAAGGCCTCGATCCTGCGGACCGAGGCCGATCTTGTCGTCAGCGAAAGATCGCGTTTTAAGCGGCTTCCTTCTGGCGCGACGGGTGGAAGAACAGCGCCTGGCTGATCGCCGCCTTCACCGTTTCCGGCTGGAAGGGCTTGGTGATCAGGAATGTCGGTTCGGGACGCTCGCCGGTCAGCAGGCGTTCTGGGAAGGCGGTGATGAAGATCACCGGCACATCCATGGTCTTCAGGATATCCTTGACCGCATCGATGCCCGACGAACCGTCGGCCAGCTGGATGTCGGCCAGCACCAGACCCGGCTTGTGGCGGGCGACGGCGTCGATCGCCTCGTCGTGCGTCGTGGCGGTGCCGGTGACGCGGTGACCCAGTTCGGTCACCAGGCTCTGGATGTCGGCCGAAATGATGGCCTCGTCCTCGATGACCAGAACATCGGTGGCCAGTTCGGCGTCGATGTCGGCCTGGGCGTCGGCGATCAGACGCTCCACGTCGCGCGGATCGGCGGACAGGATTTGCGCGGCTTCCGAAGGGGTGAAGCCTTCAAGGGCCGTCAGCAGGAAGGCCTGGCGCGAGCGCGGTGCGATGCGGAGCAGACGCTGCGACGCGTCGCTGCCAGTGGTTTCCAGCGTGCCGGTTTCCAGTTGCGCGCCGGTCGAGGACCAGATGGCATGGAAGACGTGATAAAGAGCGACGCGAGGCGTCATATCGGCCGACAGCTGCTGCTCGCCGGCGGCCAGGGCCTCCAGAGCGACGCGAACATAGTTGTCGCCCGTGGATTGATCGCCGGTCAGGGCGCGTGCGTAACGGCGCACATAAGGAAGGTGCGGCGCGAGTCTGGCCAGAAGGCTCATTCAGATAGTCCCCGACAAATCACAGCCCGGCCGGCAAGGCGGGGCGCTACATCAGCCATAAACGTCACATTCGCATCACGGTTCCGCCTTCGTCAGCAAGCTTTAGCATTAAAAGCCGTTCATGCAGGAACCCTGCCGGTCTGATGACGTTTGAGACCGACATCTTCTCGCGATGACAGTTGGGTGGGCTTGGCTCTGTCTATGATCGATTCTCCGGACTCCTCTCGTCCCAAAGGCGACCAGAAGGGGGAGGCAGGGCTTGAAGAAGCTCGCCTTCGCCAGCAGGCCATTGGCGTCAAGCTGCGGCATATGTTCGACGAGGTCGTCAACGAACCCGTGCCCGATGAGTTTCTCGATATCCTGAAACGCGCCGACGCCAAGTCTTCGGACAGCGCCGCATGAGCACCTCACGCCTGGGGGCCGCCCCCAAACCCGCGTCGGCTGACGACGAGGGCTTCAAGCGCGAACTGGTCCTGCTGATCCCGCATCTGCGCGCCTTCGCCCGGACCTTGACCGGCGATCCGACCGCCGCGGACGATCTGGCGCAGGACGCCATGATGAAGGCCTGGGACGCGCGCGCCAGCTATCAGATGGGCACGAACATGAAGGCCTGGACCTTCATGATCCTGCGCAACCAGTTCTATTCCGAAAAGCGCCGCTCGTGGCGTCAGTCGCAACTGGATCAGGAAGCCGCCGAACGGACCCTGGTCGCCGTGGACGATCCGGAGGCGCCCGTCGCTCTGGACGAGCTCCGTCAGGCTCTGAAGACCCTGCCCGAAGAGCAGCGCGAAGCCTTGATCCTGGTCGGCGCGGGCGGCTTCGCCTATGAGGAAGCGGCCGAGATCTGCGGCTGCGCCGTCGGCACGGTGAAGAGCCGCGTCAGCCGCGCACGCCGGGCCTTGCAAGCCACCCTGGAGCGGGGCGGTTACGGCCGCGACGGTGAAGCGGCCGGCGACGCCATGCGCACGATCCTGGGCGAGGCCGACAGGCTGGCCGGCGCCCGGAGCTAAGCGGCGGTGAACGAGACGAGCAGGGAGGCCTCCAGGTCGCGGCTCGGTCGCACGTGGAAATCGGATCGCTTTCAGGGCATCCGGTTTCGATTGGGCGCGGCCATGGCCATGGCCCTGCTGCCGATCTTCGTTCTCAGCCTGATCCAGACCCAGGCGGACTTTCAAAGACAGGCCGACGACCGGCAGGTGGACCTTCAACTGGCGGCCGAACGCAGCGCCTCCAGCGCCAAGGCCAAGCTGGACAGCGCCCAGGTGCTGTTGCGCGCGCTCAGCCCCGATGCGATCGGTCCCTATTGCGCACCGCGCCTGACGGCGCTGGTCGGACGTCTGGAAGGTTACGAGGGTCTGTATCGCATCAGCCCCACGGGCGAGGCGGTGTGCGCCTCGGGCCGGGCGGACGGCGTGAGATCCGGCGTGGCGCCCGCCGCCCAGGCGACCTGGTTCCAGCGGTTGCGCAATGGTGAAGAACTGGTCGTCATGCGTGCGCCCGATGGCGCAGGCTACGAAGGCGCGCTGATCGTGGCCACCCGCGCCGAGCGACCGATGGGCCGATTCGACGGCGCGATGGTCGCCGTGATCCCCTTCTCCGCCCTGCAACCCGATGTGGCCGACCCCGCCCTGCCCTCGGACGCGGAAGCGGCATTGACCGACGGCGCCGGCCGCATTCTGACGGCCAGCGATCCCGACGTCTTCAAACTGTCGGCCGGCGACGATATCGCGGGCTGGGTCGGTCGAGCGCGCGATCAGGGCTCTGCGGTGTTCGAGGCCAAGGATGCGCAGAATCAGCGCCGCGACTATGCGGGCGCGGCCCTGGCCGGCGGCGATCTTTACGCCCTGTTGTCGGCCCCCGCGCCGGGATGGCTGTCGTGGGCGCGGCTCAATCCGATCGGCACCCTGTTGCTGCCGCTGGGCGCTTGGTTGACGGCGTTCGCGGCGGTGATGCTGCTGTCCGAACGCATCTTCATCCGCTGGCTGGACTATCTGGAGCGGGTCGCGGCCATCTACGCCAAGGGACGATTCTCGGTGCGTCCGCTGCAGGCGATGAACGCCCCGTCGGAAATCCGCACCATGGCGCGCACCCTGGACGAGATGGCCGAGGCCATCACCTTGCGCGACCGCGAGTTGACGGACGCCCTGATGGAAAAGGACGCGCTGATGCGCGAGATCCACCACCGGGTGAAGAACAACCTTCAGATCATCTCCTCCCTGCTGTCGATGCAGCAGCGCGCCTTGACCGATGCGCCGGCCAAGGCGGCGCTGGGCGATACGCGCCAACGCATCTCGGCCTTGGCCCTGATTTATCGCACCCTGTATCAGAGCAACGACATTCGCCACGCCGATGCGCGCGAGTTCCTGAACGAACTGGTGGGGCAACTGGTCGCCAGCGAGGCCGGGCGCGGACCGGTGGTCATCAGTTCGGTGGACGCCGATTCCCTGCACGTCGATCCCGACAAGCTGGCGCCCCTGGCGCTGTGGCTGGTCGAGGCGGTCAGCAATGCGCAGAAACACGCCTTCGCCCACAGCGGCGGCGAGCTGAAGGTGCGCTTCCGCGTCCAGGGCGAGACATCGGTTCTGGAAGTCGAAGACAATGGCCCAGGCGCTCAGGCCGGCGCCGAGGTCGGGGTGGGCCGCACCCTGATGAGCGCCTTCGCCAAACAGCTGCGCGGCGAGACCGAGTTCGCCGCCCCGACCGGCGGCGGCACCATCGCCCGCATGATCTTCGCCACCCCCGAAGCGCTCGCGCCCGTCGATCCGGCGGACAAGACGCCCGGAACCGCAGCGCTGGCGTCGCGTTGATGAGCCGAGACCGGCGGAGTTTCACCCCGGCCAACCCTGGAGCTTCCCCTATGCGCAAGATTTTCGTTCTGGTCGCCGCCGCCGCCGCCCTGACCACCGCCGCCTGCAACACTGTCGAAGGCGTGGGCCGCGACACCCAGGCCGCCGGCCAAGCCGTGACCGGCGCCGCCCAAGACGCCAAGAACTAATCGACGGCCGCAGCCCAGGCTGCAGCATTCGACCGGCAAGGCCCCGCATCGTCGGGGCCTTGTTCGTTTCAGGACCGCGACAGGAGCCATCCCGTGAACCACACCGCCCGCGACGCCGGCCTCAAACTCTTGCGACAGCACGCCTTGATCGCCGGCAAGGCCGTACCCGCCAACGGCGGCGGCATCGCCGTCGATGATCCGGCGACCGGCGATGTGATCGGCCATATCCCCGATCTGGGCGCCGCCGAAACCGAACAGGCCATCGCGGCGGCGAGCGAGACGTTCAAGACCTGGTCGCGATCCGATCCGCACGCGCGTGCGGCCTTCCTGCGCAAATGGGCGGCGCTGATCGACGAAAACCTGGAAGGCCTGGGCGCCCTCATGGCGCTGGAAAACGGCAAGCCGTTCGAGGAGGCCAAGGGCGAGGTCACCTACGCCAACGGTTTCCTGAAATGGTTCGCGGGGCAGGCCGAACGGTTGATCGGCGAGACCCAGGATAGCCCTCTGGGCCATCTGATCCTGACCTATCGCGAGGCGGTCGGGCCGTGCGCCCTGATCACGCCCTGGAACTTCCCCGCCGCCATGCTGACGCGAAAGCTGGGGCCGGCCTTCGCGGCAGGCTGCACCGCCGTGGTCAAGCCGGCCAGCCAGACGCCCTTCACCGCCATCGCCCTAGCCGAACTGGCCTATGAAGCCGGCCTGCCGAAAGGCGCCCTGTCGATCGTCACCGGCGACGCCGCCACCATCGGCAAGGTGCTGACCGACAGCCCGGACATTCGCAAACTGTCCTTCACCGGCTCGACCGGCGTGGGTCGCAAGCTGGCCGAGCAATGCGCCGGAACGCTAAAACGGGTGTCGATGGAGCTGGGCGGGGCGGCGCCGCTGATCGTCTTCGCCGACGCCGATCTCGATCTGGCGGTCGCCGAAACGATCAAGGGCAAGTTCAGGAACTCGGGCCAGACCTGCGTCTGTCCCAACCGCGTCTATGTCGAGCGGTCGGTCGCCGAGGCCTATGCCGAGAAACTGGCCGCCGAGGTGGCCAAGATAGTGGTCGGTCCCGCCTTCGACGACGGCGTGAAGGTCGGCCCGCTGATCGAGAACAAGGCCATCGACAAGGTCGAAAAGCATGTGGCGGCGATCAAGGCCGACGGCGGCCGGGTCCTGACCGGCGGGGCGCGCCACGATCTGGGCGGACGCTTCTTCCAGCCGACCGTGACCCTGGGCGGCGACGACGCCCTGTTCCGCGAGGAAGAGACGTTCGGCCCCATGATCCCCGTCTTCGCCTTCGACACCGAGGAGGAGGCGCTGGAGAAGGCCAACGCCAGCGACTATGGCCTGGCCTCCTATCTGTTCACCCGCGACCTGGATCGCGCCATGCGATTCAGCCGGCGGATCGAGGCGGGCATGTGCGGGGTCAACACCGGACTGATCTCCACCGCCGTCGCGCCGTTCGGCGGGGTCAAGCAGTCGGGCTATGGCCGCGAAGGCTCGATCCACGGCATCGACGAATATGTGGACGTCAAGACGGTGACGCTGGCGCTGAAATAGCGCCGGGTCGCCGGGCCTGTAATTCGCCGCGCTTCTGCGGCATAAGCCCGCGATGAAGTTCCTCGACCAGGCCAAGATCTATATCCGCTCCGGCAACGGCGGCGCGGGCTCCGTTTCGTTTCGACGCGAGAAATTCATCCCGAACGGCGGGCCGGACGGCGGCGACGGCGGCAAGGGCGGGGATGTCTGGATCGAGGCGGTCGAGGGTCTGAACACCCTGATCGACTATCGCTATCAGCAGCATTTCAAGGCCCAGACCGGCCACCACGGCCAGGGGCGCCAGATGCACGGCGGCAAGGGCGAGGACGTGCATCTGAAGGTGCCCGTCGGCACCCAGGTGCTGGACGAGGATAAGGAAACCGTCCTGCTGGACATGGACACGCCGGGCAAGGTGGAGCTGCTGCTGAAGGGCGGCAACGGCGGCTGGGGAAACGTACGCTTCAAGGGGCCGACCAACCAGGCGCCGACCTACGCCAACCCCGGCCAGGACGGTCAGGAACGCTGGATCTGGCTGCGGCTTAAGCTAATCGCCGACATCGGTCTGGCGGGTCTTCCGAACGCGGGCAAATCGACCTTCCTGTCGGCCGCCAGCGCCGCCAAGCCCAAGATCGCCGATTATCCGTTCACCACCCTGGCGCCCAACCTGGGGATGGTGGACCTGTCGCCGTCCGAGCGGTTCGTCATCGCTGACATTCCCGGCCTGATCGAGGGCGCCAGTGAGGGCGCGGGACTGGGCACGCGCTTCCTGGGTCACGTCGAACGCTCGGCCAGCCTCATTCACCTGATCGACGGCACCCAGGACGACGTGGTCGAGGCCTACCGCATCATTCGAGGCGAGCTTGAAGCCTATGGCGAAGGTCTGGCGGACAAGGCCGAGATCCTGGCGTTGAACAAGATCGACGCCCTGACGCGCGAGGCGCGCGAGGAGAAGGCCGCTGAACTGGAGGCCGTCGCCGGTCGCCGTCCCATGCTGGTGTCCGGCGTGTCGGGCGAGGGTGTGCCCGCCCTGCTGCGCGCCGCCTGGGCCGAGGTGAAGAAGACGCGCGGCGCCCTGGCCGGCGACAGCGACGCGGACCAGATCAGCGGCTGGCAGCCCTGATCAGGCCTCCGCTGCGGGTTCCGGTTTGGGTTTGCGGCGGGTCGATTTCGGCTTGTCGGTCGTTTTGCCCTCGTTCGCATAGGGCTCGCCGTCGCCCGACAGCAGGATCGCCATCCAGCGCGAACCCTTGAACTCGGCCAGGATCGCCATGGCCATGACCGCCAGCGGCGTGGACAGGAACATGCCGACCACGCCCCACAGTTTGCCCCAGAAGGCCAGGGCCAGCAGCACCACGACCGGGTCGATGTTCTGGTTGTCGCCCTGCATGCGCGGCTGGATGAAGTTGCCGACGACGAACAGGATAACCTGTAACCCGACCAGCAGGATGGCGGCGGGCCAATAGCTTTCGAACTGGACCAGGGCGAACAGCGGCGGGGCCAGACCGGCCACCGCCCCGCCCAGCACGGGGATGAAGCCGACGATGAAGATCACGAAGGTCCAGAACTCGGCGTTCTGAAGCCCGACCGCCCGCATCAGGATCCAGGCGACGACGCAGATCATCGCGCCGGTCACCGACTGCACCCAGATATAGCCCTCGACCCCGCCGCGCACGCGTTGGAACACCGCGACCGCCTCGTCGCGCTGATCCTCCGACGGGAACATGGCGACGATCTTGCGCCGGAACCCGACCTGCGAGGCCAGCAGAAAGCCGAGATAGATCAGGACGAAAAAGGCGCCCGAGGCGATGCCCTGCACCTGGAACGCCATGGAGGTCAGCCAGCCGCGCACATCGACGCCGTTGATCAGGTCCTGCGCCGTCGGCGGATTGGCCAGACGCACCAGCCCATAGGCGTCGCGAATGATCTGATCGATGCGCGGGCCGATGTTGGCCGACACGCCGGACGCCTCGCCGAAGAAGCCCGCCGCGCCGTTCACGATGATGGCGATGGAGGCGAAGAAGGCCAGCACCACCAGCGTCAGGGCCGCGATCCCGGCCATGCGGCTGTTCAACGGCGTGCGCGCCTCGACCGACCGCTTCACCCCATCGATCATGATCAAGAGGAAGATGGCCATCGCCAGCGGCGTCAGGATATCCCGCAGCCAGTAGATCGCCGCCCCGGCCGCGACCGTGGCGATGACGCCGAGGGCATTGCGAGCGGCGACCGAGGACGGCGTGGCGATGGGATTTTTCATGATCGTGTTGTCGAACCGCCCGCCGTCGCCGTCAATCGCTGTTCCGAGCGCGCGGGGAACGCGCTAGACCTTTGCCGGAGACGCCATCGGAGACCCCAATGCCCGACGCCCTGCCCGGCCTGTTCCTCGGCCAGTCCGACGCCGCCCAGCCGGAAAATCTGCTGTTCAACCGCGCCAACCGTCACGGCGTCGTCGCCGGCGCGACCGGCACCGGCAAGACCGTCACGCTGCAGATCATGGCCCAGGGCTTTTCCGACGCCGGGGTGCCGGTCTTCTGCGCCGATGTGAAGGGCGACCTGTCAGGCATCTCTCAGGTCGGCGCGCCGAATGAGAAGCTGATCGCCCGCGCAGCCGAGATGGGCCTGACCCTGACGCCGCGCGCCGCCCCCACCGTCTTCTGGGACCTTTATGGCCAGAAGGGACATCCGATCCGCACCACCGTGTCCGAGATCGGCCCTGTGCTGATGGCGCGGATGCTGAACCTGAACGAGGTGCAGGAGGGCGTGCTGACCGTCGTCTTCCACGTCGCGGACAAGGAAGGTCTGCTGCTGCTGGACCTGGACGATCTGAGGAGCCTCCTGGTCTATGTCGGCGAGAACGCCGAACGGATCGGGCGCGAGGTCGGCAATGTCGCCCCCGCCTCCATCGCCGCCATCCAGCGCGCGCTGTTGCAGGTTGAGCAGCAGGGCGGCGACGCCTTCTTCGGCGAACCGGCGCTGAAGCTGGAAGACATGATCCGCGTCGGCTTGGACGGCCGGGGCCAGGTCAATGTGCTGGACTCGACCCGGCTGATGAACAGTCCGCGCCTGTACGCCGCCTTCCTGCTGTGGCTGCTGTCGGAACTGTTCGAACAGCTTCCCGAGGTGGGCGATCCGGAAAAGCCGCGCCTGGTCTTCTTCTTCGACGAGGCGCACCTGCTGTTCAACGACGCCCCGCGCGCCCTGCTGGAAAAGGTCGAA
>NZ_DLTK01000028.1:0-490 GCF_002500885.1 Brevundimonas sp. UBA7838 | reverse complement strand
CTGGCCCAGCTGGGCAACCGCATTCAGCACGCGCTTCGCGCCTATACGCCGTCCGAACAGAAGGGGCTGAAAGCGGCCTCGCAGAGCTTCCGCGCCAACGCCGCCTTCGACACGGCCGAGGCGATTCAGGGTCTGGGCGTGGGCGAGGCCCTGGTGTCGGTGCTGGACGAAAAGGGCGCCCCGACCATCGTGGCCCGCACCAAGATCCGCCCGCCGGCCTCGCGCCTGGGTCCGGCCACCGATACTGAGCGCGCCGCCGTCATGGCCGCCAGCCCGGTGCGGGGCCTTTACGAGCAGGTGCTGAACCGCGAATCCGCCGCCGAAATCCTGGCCAATCGCCACAGCGCCGCCGATCAGGCTGAAGTTCAGGCCAAGGCGCAGGCCGAGGCCGACAAGGCCGCCGCCGCTCAGGCCAAGGCCGATCAGAAGGCCGCCGAGGCGCGGGCGAAGGCTCAGGCCCAGGCCGAAGCGCGGGCGGCGCGCGAGGCCG
>NZ_DLTK01000050.1:0-12566 GCF_002500885.1 Brevundimonas sp. UBA7838 | reverse complement strand
ATCTCCCCGACCGCGTCGCCGACGCCGTCCCCTCGGCGGTTTCTTGTCTTCGCGCATCCGTTGCAGCAGCAGGCCTTCGCGCAGGCCCCGGTCCGCGACCCGCACGCGTTCCGACGGCCAGGCGCGCTGCACCGCCTCCAGGATGGCGGCGCCCGCCAAAACGAGATCCGCCCGATCGGGACCGATGCAGGCCTCGCGCGCTCTCCCATCGGGCCCCAGCGCCTTCAGGCGATCCGCCGCCGCCTCGCAGTCGGCGCGCGTCATCCACAAGCCATCGACCCGGTCGCGATTGTAGCGCGGCAGATTCAGGTGGATGCCCGCCAGGCTGGTGATTGCGCCCGATGTGCCGACCAAATGCGCCCGGTTCTGCCGGAACAGCTCGAGCATCGGTTCATCGACGATCTCGCCCGCTGCAATGGCCGCCCCCATGTCGGCGACCATGGCCTCGTACCAGGCCTCGCCGGAGTGCGGCGGCTCGGGATGCCGCTCGGCCAGGGTCACAACCCCCACCGGCGCCGACATCCAGGCGGTGGTCGTCCAGTCGGTTCCGCTGCGTTTCAGCCACGACATCTCGGTCGAGCCGCCGCCGACATCGATGACCAGCACAGCCTCGGCCTTGGGGTCGATCAGATTCAGGCATCCCTCGACCGCCAGTCGCGCCTCTTCGGCGGGATCGATGATCCGCAAACGCAGACCCGTGCCCTTGCGCACCCGGTCTATGAAGTCGGCGCCGTTCTCGGCCGCGCGGCAGGCCTGGGTGGCGACGGCGCTCAATCGCGCCGAATCGACGCCCTTGCGCACGATCCGTTCGGCGCACAGGGCCAGGGCGTCATAGGCCCGGTCCATGGCGCGCGGGTCCAAAAGGCCCGTCCGCGACAGCCCTTCGCCCAGCCGCACGATGCGGCTGAAGCTGTCGACCACGCGAAAGCCTTCGCGTGACGGCCGCGCGATCAGCAGCCGGCAATTGTTGGTCCCCAGATCGAGCGCGCCATACAGCGGCGCATCTCGACCCGACGCATCCCGCGAACGGGAAGGCTGGGACCGCTCGTCGCGCCGTCGAGGCGCGCCGTGGGTCTCCGGCATGGGCCGTCATCCGTTGTGGGCGGTCCAAAGCGGCGCCCGTCCTGATCAGCCTAACCCGCCAAGATCGTCCGCGCCAAGCCATTCTGTCAGGAAGATGAACAGACCGGCAGGCATTGGGGTCATGCGCTGAATCGTATGAAGTGCGATGACCCACATTCAGACCGCACGTTTCGCCATCGGCCAGATCGTTCGCCACCGCGACGACGCCTTTCGTGGCGTCGTGATGGATGTCGATCACGCCTATGAGGGACCGGCCGGTGAAAGCGGCTTGGTCAGACCGGACCAGCCCTTCTACCGGGTCTTCGCCTTGGGAGAGGATGGCGGCTTTGTCGCCTACGCCGCCGAGGGCGCTCTCGAAGACGGCGATTCCGTCCTGCTGCCCGATGACGCCGAGCGGTGGTTCACCACCGACGGCATGGGCCACCACGCTCCACTGGACGAACGTCTGCACTGACGGTTGGAAGCCATGGCGGCTCCGGGCTAGGATGGCGGCAAAAGAGGAATACGCCATGTCCGACTTCGAACACGTCTTCGAAAAGCCGCCCGAGGGTGCGGCCGCCGACTGGACCATTCCCCAGAACTGGGCCGCCTATACCGAGGTCGAGCACCAGACCTGGGACACGCTTTACGCCCGGCAGATGAAGATCCTGCCCGGTCGCGCCTGCGACGCCTTCATGCGGGGACTGGACGCACTGGACCTGAACGCCGGCGGCATCCCCGACTTCGACGTGATCAATCCCAAGCTCCAGGCCCTGACGGGCTGGACGGTCGTCTGTGTGCCTGGCCTGGTGCCGGACGAGGTCTTCTTCGATCATCTGGCCAATCGCCGCTTCGTCTCGGGCCAGTTCATCCGCAAGCCGGACCAGCTGGATTACCTGCAGGAACCCGACATCTTCCACGACGTCTTCGGCCACGTGCCGATGCTGACCGACCCCGATTTCGCCGCCTATATGGAGGCCTATGGCAAGGGCGGGCAGCGGGCGGCCAGCCTGGGCATGCTGCCGAACCTGGCGCGCCTGTACTGGTACACGGTCGAGTTTGGTCTGATGAAGGAGGCGGACGGCCTTCGCATCTACGGCGCCGGCATCGTTTCTTCGGCGACCGAGAGCGTCTTTGCGCTGGATGACTCTTCGCCCAACCGCCTGGGGTTCGACCTGGAGCGGGTGATGCGGACCCTCTACCGCATCGACGATTTCCAGCAGGTCTATTTCGTCATCGACAGCCTGGAAGCCCTAAAGGACGAGACGCTCAAGGACTTCGGGCCGGTCTATGCGGCGCTGAAAGGCAAGGACGACCTGCCCATCGAAACCGTCCTGCCGACCGACCAGGTCTTCACCCGCGGCACCCAGGCCTACGCCCAGCGCGGCGGGCGGTTCGCGGCCTGATCGGCGTTAGGTGTGCGTGATCAGGCTGTTGTGCTTGGTGTCGCGCATACGGATGAAGGTCAGCAGCGACAGTCCGATCATGCCGGTCACGTACCAGAAGAAGACGCTCTCGACGCCCGCGCCTTTCAGCCACAGCGCTACATATTCCGCCGTGCCTCCGAAAACCGCATTGGCGATGGCGTAGGGCAGAGCGACGCCGAGGGCGCGGATGTGGGCGGGGAACAGCTCGGCCTTCACCACGGCGTTGATCGCGGTGTAGCCCGACACGATGACCAGGCCGGCCAGCGCCAAGAGGAAGGCGACGAAAGGGCTCTCGACCGTCGATAGGGTCGTCATGATCGGCACGGTGCACAACACCCCCAGCACGCCGAAAGCGATCATCACGGGACGGCGTCCCACCCTGTCCGAAAGCGCGCCGACCGCCGGCTGAAGCAGCATGAAGACGAACAGGGCCGCCGCGCTGATTTCTGTCGCCGTGCTCTTGGAAAACCCGCTCGTATTGACCAGGAACTTCTGAAGGTAGGTGGTGTAGGTGTAGAAGGCCAAGGTGCCGCCGGCGGTCAGGCCCAGCACCATCAACGCCTCTTTCGGGTGTTTCAGGATCAACTGAACGGCGCTGGATTTCGGGGCGTCCTTGGCCTCGGTCGCCTTATGGGTCTCGTCCAGCCGGCGACGCAGCCAGAAGACGACGACCGCTAGGCCCGCGCCGACGAAGAACGGAATGCGCCAGCCCCACGACGCCAGCGCCGTCTCGCTCAACGTATTTTGCAGCACGATCAACAGCAGCAGGGCGATCAACTGGCCCGAGATCAGGGTGACGTACTGGAAGCTGGACCAGAAGCCCCGGCGATGCGGCTCGGCCATTTCGGACAGATAGGTGGCGCTGGATCCGTATTCTCCGCCGACGCTGAGGCCCTGCAACAGCCGCGCGAACAGCAGCAGCGCCGGGGCCGCCAGGCCGATGGTGGCATAGCCGGGCGTCACGCCGATGATTAGAGAGCCCGTGCACATCAGGGTCACCGAGAGGGTCAACCCCGCCTTGCGACCTTTGCGGTCGGCATAGACCCCCATGATCCATGCCCCGATGGGCCGCATCAAGAAGCCCACCGCAAACACGGCGGCGGCGCTCAGCAGTTGCGCCGTCGGGTCTTCGCTGGGGAAGAAGACGGGCGCGAAATACAGGGTGAAGGCCGCATAGGCGTACCAGTCGAACCATTCCACCAGATTGCCGGCCGATCCGCCGACGATATTTCTCAATCGGCGGGCGGGGCTCATGGGCGCTGCGGTCGTCATGGCCGGATCAGCCTCTCTGGAAGGGGTAGAAGTCGGTTCCGAGGTTCAGGATCGTCGTCAGTTCGTCCAGCGCGCTGCGGCTTTCCGTGAGCAGGTCAGGGTCGGCCAGATCGGCGGGGCGAAGTTCGTCGCGGTACCAGCGCCCGGCCCAATCCGACAGACGCGCATGCAGATCGTCCGTCAGGCGCATGGCCGGGTTCGTCGCCGCCAGCTCGGCCTCGGTCAGCACGACGCGCAGGCGCAGGCAGGCCGGTCCGCCGCCGTTGCGCATCGACTGGCGCACGTCGACGTACTGCACCCGGCCGATCGAACCGTTAGAAGCGGCCAGCGCCTGCGCCACCGCATGGCTGCGCGGGTTGTCGCGGGTCTCGGTCGGGCAGATCAGGGTCAGGCGATCCTCGCCCGGAACCTGGATCAGCATGGAGTTGAACAGATAGCTCGAGATCGCATCGGCCAGCGGCAGGTCGGCGGATGAGACCTCGACGAAGATCGGCTCGAACAGACCATCGGCCGCGCGGCGGATGGCGGCCTGGGTTGCGGCCGTGTCCTCGAACGCCAACTCGTGGAAGAACAGGGTGTCCATAGCCCCGACGCAGACCACATCGTTGTGGAAGGTGCCGCCCGCGATGGCAGCGCGGGATTGCTGAGCCAGGACCGGCCGGCCGGCTTCGTGCCGTCGGACGATGGCTTCCGACGCTTCGCGCGTCTGACGGGCGGGGAAGGGGCCGTCCCACGGCTCGAACGCCTCGCGACCCCAGACCAGCAGATTGACGCCGCGGCCGCCATGTTCGGCGCACAGGCGTACGTGGTTTGCGGCGCCTTCGTCGGCCAGGTGCGCGACCGCGGGCAGGGCGTCATGGACGGCGAACCGGCTGGCGTCGGGAAACAGGGCGTCCAGCGCGCGCTTCGTTTGCCGGTGCTCCAGGCTGCGGTGCAGATTGGTGTGCAGATTGGCCGGCGTGAAATGCACCCGGCCGTCAGCGGCGTCGGCGCTGGGCGTCACGGTCGCGGCGTTGGCGGCCCACATGGGCGAGGCCGAACAGGCGGCGGCGGCGAACGAAGGCGCGCTTCGCCAAGCCCGCTCCAAGGCCTGGGCGTCCGAGCCGGCGAAGCCCAGGGTCCGTAGGAAGGGAATGTTCGGTCGCTCATGCGGCGGCAGGACGAACTGGGGCAGGCCCAGGTCCGCCAGGGTCTTCATTTTGTCGAGGCCCTGAAGCACGGCTGCGCGCGGGTTGGACGCCTCGCCCTTATTCAGGCTGGAGGCCAGATTGCCGGGCGACAAACCGGCGTAGGAATGGGTCGGCCCGATCAGACCATCGGCGTTGGCCTCGACAGCGCTGATCATCGCAATCCCTTGATCTCGCCTTCGATGTTGGCGACGGCGTCGGCCTCGAAACTGGCGACCGGATAGGCGCAATAGTCGGCTGCGTAATAGGCGCTGGGCCGGTGGTTGCCGCTGGCTCCCAGGCCGCCGAAGGGCATGTCGCCGGCGGCGCCGGTGGTCGGCCGGTTGAAGTTGACCACGCCGGCGCGGATGCGGCGGATGAAGTGGTCCCAGTTCTTCGGATCATCGCTGACCAGACCGGCGGACAGGCCGTAGCGGGTGGCGTTCGCCGCCTGGATCGCCGCCTCGAAAGAGGCGACGCGCGTCACCGACAGGAAGGGGGCGAACATTTCTTCGTCCGGCACGTCGACCCCCGTCACATCGATAATGGCCGGCTTGACGAAGGCGCCGGGCAGATTGGCGACCGGCCCCGACGCGCGGATGACCTTGGCCCCGCTGTCGATCCGTTCCTGCAACGCCTTCAGCGCCGCCTCGGCCGCGCGCGCCGAGATCAACGGGCCGGCATAGGGTTCGGGATCGCTATCCCATGGGCCGAAGATCAGCCGGTCGGACAGGGCGGCGATGGCTTCGATGATCGCATCGCCTTGCGGTCCTTCCGGCACGATCAGGCGACGCGCGCACGAGCAACGCTGGCCGGTGGTGATGAAGGCGGATTGAACCGCGATGCCCGCGACGGCCTCTGCATCCGCTGCGTCCCACACGACCAGTGGGTTATTGCCGCCCAGTTCCAGCGCCAGGATGACATGCGGATCGTCGGCGAATTTTCTGCGGAAATGCGCGCCCGCCGCGCCCGAGCCGGTGAACATCAGGGCGTCGATACCGGCGTCCAGCAGGGCCGCCCCGGTCTCGCGCCCCCCCTGGACCACATTGACCACGCCGGTGGGCAGATCGGCGGCGGCGAAGGCTTCGGCCATCACCTGACCGACCAGGGGCGTTTCTTCCGACGGCTTGAAGACGACCGTGTCGCCCGCCAGCAGGGCGGGGACGATATGGCCGTTCGGCAGATGGCCGGGGAAGTTGAACGGGCCAAGCACCGCCGCCACGCCATGTGGACGGTGCCGCAGGGTCGCGCGGCCGAACGCCGTATCGCTGGTCCGTTCGCCGGTGCGCTCATCATAGGCGCGGATCGAGATGTCCACCTTGCCGATCATGGCGGCGGCCTCGGTCTTGGTTTCCCACAGCGGCTTGCCGGTCTCGCGCGCGATGGCCTCGGCGATCTGGGGCGCGCAATCTTTCAGGACGGCCTGATAGCGTTTGACGGCGTCGATCCGGTTGGCGCGCGGAGCATCGGCCCAGGCGGGGAAGGCGGTGCGGGCGGCGTCGACGGCGGCGTGAACCTGAGCCGGGCTGGCGGCCTCGCCCTCCCAGTTGGTCGCTTCAGTGGCGGGATCGGTGGAGGTGAAACGGGTCATGATTTTACTCGCACAGTGTCTCCGCTGCGCACCTTGAGCGCGGCGGCGGTTTCGGCGGTCAGGCGAACGGCGTCGCCATCGATGTCGGCCTTGGCGCGAACGGCGCGGAAGGCGGCGACGCTGTCGGTCGAGATCAGGGCCGGCAGTTCGGCCTCAACGCCCTCGACGATCTGGACCATCAGGCGCCGGGCGTCGCGCACGGTCCGGATGTTGTCGCGGCCGCAAGCGACGGTCGGACCGGCGTCGAAGATGTCGACCAGACCATTGGGCCGGAAGCCCTCGCTTTCCAGCAGCGCCATGGCCGGCACGCCTTGCGGATGGACCTTGCCGATCACCGCGCGGGCCGGCTCGGGCAGCAACTCAATATAGATCGGGTGGCGCGGCGCCAGGTCCAGGATGAACTGCTTGTCCGTCGAGCCGGTCATACGGTCGGCGTGGTCGAACTCCATCGGGAAGAACTTGTGCGCCACATGGTCCCAGAACGGGCAGGCGCCGTCGGGCGTGAAGACGCCGCGCAACTCCGCCAACACGTTGTCGGCAAACAGCTCGGGCTGGGCGCCGATCAGCATGTATCGCGACTGGCTGAGCAGACGACCCGCGCCGCCCTTTCTCCGATCCGCCTTCAGGAACAGCGACCCAACCTCGGTCCAGCCCGTGCATTCATTGACCAGAACCAGGGTCTGATGATCCAGCTTCACCCCCAGCGAGGGCGACTGGACGGTGTTGTTGACGACGCGGAACGAGAAGAAGGGTCGCTTCAGCCCCACCGTCGCCTTGACCGAGCCGACACCGTCGATGTCCCCCGTGTCGCCGTCTTCCAGCATCAGGGTGTACCAGGCCTCTTGCCAGGGCGCGCGACCTTCGAAGCTCGCCTGGCTCAGCTCCAGCCGATCAGCCAGGGCGTCGGGATCTTCAGGCAGGCTGGTGAAGCCGGGGCCGGACAGGATGGCCAGTTCCAGCAGATGATCGAGGTCGGCGGGGCCGGCGGGACGGACGACAAGCATTCTACAGGGTTTCCATCCGCAGGGATTTCAGTTTGGCCGCATCGATTTCACCCGATGCGATCTTGCACAGGATCAGGGCGCTGAGCTGGGCGCGCTCGACGAAGCTGTCGGGCCAGGCAAACTCCTGATCTGAATGGATGTCGCCCCCGCGAACGCCAAGGGTGTCGATATTGGGCAGGCCGGCGGCGTGCAGATTGTTGCCCTCGCACACCCCGCCCGACGGTTTCCAGGCGATGGGCTGGCCCAGCAGGGCGCCCGCTTCCTTCACCGCTTCGAACAGGGCGGTCTGGGCGGCGTCCATCGGTTTGGGCGCACGGGTGAAGCCGCCGTGCAAATCCAGCGTCAGGCCCTCGAACGGCGGTGTCGCGGCGATGGCCCGTACGGACGCGTCGATCCAGTCGGAGGCGGCCTTGTCCGGCACCCGGACGTTGAACCGCACCACGGCGTTGTCGGCGACGACGTTCAACGCGCCCCCGCCGGAGATCTTGGCGACGTTGACGGTGACGCCCTCGTGCTGACCGTTCAGTCCGTGCAGGGCGGCGGCGATGATGGCGGCGCCGGCTACCGCATTGCGGCCTTCATCGAAGGCGCGGCCGGCGTGAGCGGCGCGACCCGTCACGATCAGATGATAGTTGCCGCTGCCCTTCCGCGCGCCGGCCAGTGTGCCGTCCGCCAGCGCCGGCTCATAGGTCAGGCCGACATGGCCGCGCGCACCCAGTTCGGCCAGCAGCGGAGCGGACGCCGGCGAGCCGATTTCTTCGTCGGGGCTCAGCAGCACTGTCCACCCGACGCCGTGTCTGTCAGGATGGGTCTCGAACGCCTCCAGCGCGGCCAGAAGCACGCTGATCCCGCCCTTCATGTCGGCGACGCCCGGCCCGTTCAGGGCGCCGTCGGCGCGCGTAGTCACGGTCTGGAATCGGCTGTCGGCGGGGAAGACGGTGTCATAGTGGCCAGTCAGCACGACCTGGATCGGCGCATCCGGCCGGGCGGTAATCTTTAGCGCGTCGGCATGGGCCTCGGTCCGCACCGACCCGTCGTCGGCGACGGTGGTCGAACCTTGTGTCGGGAGGCGTTCGACACTGGCGGGCAGGGCGCTCGCCGCCGCTTCCAGGACATCCAGCACAGCATTCAGTCCGGCGGCGTTGCGGCTGCCGGAGTTGATGTTCGCCCAGTCGATGGTGCGGCCGATGATCGTCTCGCGTCGCGCGGCGACGTGGTCGAGGACGGCCTGGTCCGAGGTCAGAATCCGCATCGGCCGGACCCTAGACGCCTCGACCCCAAAGGTGAAGGTCGGGGCCTGTAAGTCATCGCCGATCACCGCTAGGTTCCGCTCGAAACGAGGGCCCCAATGCAACGCAACAAGATCGACCTCTGGCTCCGCGCCATGAACCCGCTGAAGCTGCCGCGCGGCATGGCCGAGGCCCAGCGTTCCGCGCGCTCGATGGTGATCGGCCTGGTCATCGCCCTGATCGTCGGCCTGATCCCGACCTGGTGGATGTTCACCTCGGGCTGGTTCGAGACGGCGATGAGCGCGGAGTACGCCAAGATGGGTCTGTCGGCCGATCAATTGGCCATGCAGAAGGAGATGATGAAGGTCATGTGGCCCTTCGCCATCGCCTCGGGCGCGATCTTCTCCGTCCTGTTCTATGGCGTCGTGGCGGTGGTTCAGTGGCGCATGATGACGCGCGCCATCCCGATCATCATGCTGGCGCTGATCGCCTACAGCGTAGTGGCCAATCTGGGGATGCGGCTGCTGGGGACCCTGCCATCGCCGGACCTTCCGCTGTGGATCAACCTGACGACCTGGCCGGCCATGATCGTGTCGGGCGTGATCTATGTCGCGTCGCTGCAGGGCGCCATGCTGCTGCATCGTCTGAAGCAGGAGGCGTGATGTCGGTCGTCCTCTACCACAACCCGAAATGCAGCACGTCGCGCAACGCCCTCGCCCTGCTGCGCGAGCAAGGCGTCGAGCCGACGGTCGTCGAATATCTGCAGACCGGATGGGACCGCGAGACGCTGGAGCGATTGGCGTCCAGAACCGGCCTCGGCTTGTCTGGTCTGCTCCGCAGGAAGGAGGCCGACGCCAAGGCTCTGCTGGACGCCGGCGCAGATGACGAAGCCATATTGGCTGCAGCGATCGCTCAGCCGATCCTGATCGAACGTCCGATCGTCGAGACCGACAAGAGCGCCGTCATTGGCCGCCCCGTGGAGCGGGTGCTGGAGGTTCTCTAGCGACCGATCCGACGGGGCGGCCTAGCGGTTCCGGCCGCCCCGGTTCGGACGACGGTCGCCCGCCTCGCGGCTTTCGTGACGCCAGCGGATCGACAGGCTGGTCTGGCCCTGGCCGCCGAACTGCGAGGCGATGGCGACGTTGCGCCGAGGCTGCCATTCGACCTTGACCGCCGCGCCATTCTGACCGCCGCCGATGACCTCCAGATAGACATCGTCGGTGATGTAGCGACCGCCCGCAACCGTGACCGCTGACGCGTCGCCGCCGAAGGACAGCCGATCCAGCCCCGCCAGTTCGCGCAGGTTGCCGATCACGTCGAACCCGCCGCCGCCCGCCAGGGCCGCGACCCCGGCCGCCAACTGCGCCGCCTCGAAGGCTGACAGCTGCGACGCCGACCGTCCGAACAGCACCTGCGACAGGATTTCGTCCTGGGGCAGGGACGGGGTGGAGGTCAGGGCGATCTTGGGTTCGGCGGCCGTTCCGGTGACGTTGATCGAGGCGGTAAGGGCCGCGTCCTCGCGCGTCGCCGCCAGGTTCAGACGGATCTGCTTGGGATCGGTCGACAGGGTGACGCGACCGGTGTCGTCGAACACGAACCGCTTGCCCGCAAACTCATAATCGCCGCGCACCACATTGGCCGTGCCGGTCAGTTGCGGCTGGGCGATCGTGCCACGCACCCGGGCGTTGACGTCCAGGATCACGTTCAGGCCGCGACCGTTGACCCGCACCTTGCCGCCGCTGGATCGCAGGACGATGTCCATCCCGATCTGCGGGCCGCGCGCTTTCTGCTCGGTCTCCTCCGGATCGCCGCCGGGACGATTGATCTCGACCACATCCATCGAGACGATGCCGGTCGCGCCGGGCAGTTCCGGTTCGATCTTGGCCTCGTCGATGTCGATGCGGCCGCCCAGCTGGATATTGCCGTCGGCGCCGCGAACGATCGTGATCGGGCCCGAGGCGCGCGCCTCGGCGATATCGTTGTCGATGACCCGGAAGCGGTTCAGCATCAGTTGTGCGTTCGATCCGGAGCCTTGGCGCAGACCGATGCGGCCCTGGCCGGACACTGTGCCGCCCTTGCCGTCATTGGCCGTGAAGGTTTCGATCTGGGCGGCTGTGTCGTCGAACCGGGTCCGCAGCGTCAGGTCGGTGAGCACCAGACCGACCGCATTCTCGCGATAGGAGCCTTGGCTCAGATCGAACCGGCCGTTCAGACGCGGTGCGTTCAGCGTCCCGCCGATCGTCGCCTGACCCGCCACCTGACCCGCCAGGCTGCGGTCGCCGCCCAGGAACAGGTCCCAGATCGGCTGGATCTGACCGTTGATCGACACCCGGCCCGACATTTCGCGCGTCCGGGCGATGGCCAGCCGCAGCGGCGCGGCCGAGGCCTCGACCGGCAGGACGACATCGGCGGACGCCTGAACCGCGCCTTCGTCGACCGCCGTCGCCTTGATGCTCAGCCGGTCGCCCGCCAGTGTTGCGTCAACGCGTCCGTCGACGGCCAGGCCGCGCGGCGCATCAATGCTGCGCACGTTCTGGAGCGCGATATTGGCCGTGCCCGACAGATCGCTGCCGGCGCCGCGCAGCGCGACCTGACCGGTCACGCTGCCGCGCAGTTCGGGCGAGATGGAGCCCAGATCGACCCGCGTCAGATCGGCCTGGATTGCGGCGCCCCGTGCATCCTGGCGCAGGTCGGCCAGCAGCACGCCGCCGCCCACGCCCAGATCCAGATGCGCCGTACGCGTGGCGCCGTTCAGGGTGATCGAGGCGGGACTGCGGGTCGTAAACGCCACCTCGCGCACCCGACCGCCGCCGCGCAGCGTCAGACCGTGCGTCGTGTTCTGACGCGAATAGACGCCCGTGCCGTTGAACTGGGCCGGGTTGGGGCCGCCCACGTCCAGCGCCAAGGTGAAGGGCAGGTTGTTCAACGTGCCGCGTCCGTCCAGATCCAGATTGCGAATGATCCAGTTCTGACCCGCCAGCCGGACGTTGCGACCGCTGACGTCCAGAATGGCGCTGTCCGATCCGCCGCCGTCGGTCAGCCGCACCCGTCCGTTGGCTTCGCCCGAAGCAAGGAAGGCCCCGGCCCGCGCCGAGAAGGTCAGGTCCGCGCTGGAGGGAATGCTGTCGGACAGGGCGATGGCGCCCCGGGCCGTCACGCCGCCGGCGTCCACGTCCAGATCGCTGAGCCGAATGCGCTTGCCGCCCAGGAAGAAGTTGCCCGAGGCGCGCGCCGGACCATAGTTCGACCCGCTGACTACCGAAATCCGGCCGTCCGACGCATCCGCGCCCTTGCGGAAGCTCAGCGTCAGATCGGCGTTGTTCAGCGTCAGGGCGCCGGCCGTGACCTGCTGGAAGCCGGCGGTCAGATCGACGCGCGGCTGGGCCAGTGTGCCGGTCACGGCGCCGCGTCCGTTCATTTCGCCGCCGATCTCGACCGGCCCGGCCGCGAACGGGCCGCGCGCGTTCCAGTCCAGCGCCAGCCTCAGCTTACCAGCGGTTTCGATAATGCCCTTGGCCCCCGCGCGACCGGCCGCGCCGGTCAGTTCACCGCGCTCGACCTCGATGCGTCCGCCGTTCAGCTTGCCGGCCAGTTGCAGGCGCGGCGTCTTGCCGAGCAGGCGATCCAGTTCGTCCAGACCCACAGTCAGATTGCGGCCCCGTCCGTCGAAGTTCAGCACCCACGGCGCGCCTGCCCGCGCCGACGAGGCCCGGATCGGACCGCCGAAGGCGCCGCGCGCGTCGGGCAGCACGCGCCTGGCGTCGGTCAACTGCGCCTCGCCGCGGAAGTTCATCCCGCCCAGCAGATTGCGCGAG
>NZ_DLTK01000048.1:0-17204 GCF_002500885.1 Brevundimonas sp. UBA7838 | reverse complement strand
CTTCCGATCTCTGAAGGTCGCGGTCGCCGGATGCGGCGTCGTCGGCGGCGGCGTGCTGGGCAGGCTGCTTAATGATCCCCGCTATGAGGTCGTGGGCGTGCTGGTGCGCAACCCGAAAAAGGCCCGCGACGTCGACTGTCCGGCTTCGTTGTTCACCTCCAACCCGGCGGACCTGTGGGCCAAGAAGCCCGACATCGTGCTGGAGGCCCTGTCGGAAGGCGAGGCAGGCCATGCGGTGATCCGCGCTGCGCTCGAGGCCGGCTGCGATGTCGCCAGCGCCAACAAACAGGCGGTCAGCCGCGATCCGGGCGGGCTGCAAGAACTGGCGAAAGCCAACGGACGGCGCATCTTCTGGTCGGCCTCGGTCGGCGGCGGGTCGCCGATGATCGAGACGGTGCGCGCGGCCCGCGCAGCCGGCGAGGTGGTCGGTTTCGAGGCGGTGCTGAACGGCACGGTCAACTTCATGCTGGAGCGGCTGGGCGACGGGGCGGCCTTCAACGAAGCCCTGGCCGACGCGCGCGCGGCGGGCTTTGCGGAGGAGGACCCGTCTTCGGATCTGGAAGGTCTGGATGCGGCGGCCAAGGTGCGGCTGCTGTGCCACGAAGCGTTCGGCCGTTCGCCCGACGGCGACGTGCCGCGCGATCACCTGACCGAGGCGACCTCAGCCGCAGGCGGCGTGCGCCAGATCGGCGCCGCTCATCTGAAGGACGGGGTGATCCGCCCGTTGGTGTCGCTGAACGCCGACCATGGCGATCCGCTGTTCTCGACCCTGCGCGGCGAGGGCAATGCGCTGAAGGTCTACGGCGCCGACGGGCGCGTGTGGCGCTGCCGGGGCCGAGGCGCCGGGCGTTGGGCCACGACCGAGAGCATCATGGCGGACCTGGCCGAGATCGTGCGTGCACGGCGCGCCGATGCGGGCCTAAACTAAGGCCATGGCCGTCTTCACCCCCGTTTCCATCGCCGACGCCGAGGCGTTCCTGGCCGGCTACGACATCGGCGAGGTGGTCGAACTGACGGCCATCGCCGAGGGGGTGGAGAACACCAACTATCGACTGGACACGACGCAGGGCCGGTTTGTGCTGACCCTGTTCGAGGGGCGGACGGACGAGGCCTCGCTGCCCTTCTGCCTGGGGCTGACGGCGCACCTGGCGGCGCGCGGCTTCCCTTGCCCGACGCCCATCGAGGACCGGACGGGCGGCTGGCTCGGGCGGTTGAACGGCCGGGCGGCGGCGGTGATCGAATGGAAGACCGGGGCCTGGCTGCGCACGCCGTCATCGGCCGATCAGGCGGCGGCGGGGGCGGTGCTGGCGCGGCTTCATCTGACGGCGGCTGATTTTGATCTGAAACGCGCCAATCCGGTCGGGCCGGCCATGTGGCGTCGGCTGGCCGATCGTTGCGTCGAGGGAGAAGAGCGGGCGTCCGACGCGGATCGCGCGCTGCTGAAACAGGTCCAGGCGACGCTGGCGCGTTTGGGCGATCCCTTTTTGGACGACCTGCCGGGCGGGGCGATCCATGCGGACTATTTCCCCGACAATGTCCTGTTCGAGGACGACGCCGTTTCGGCGGTGATCGACTTCTATTTCGGCTGCACCGGCGCCTTCGCCTATGATTTGGCCATCGCTCTTTCCGCCTGGGGCTTCGACGCCGAGGGGCGACCCATGCCGGACGCCCTGACGGCCTTCCAGAGCGGCTATGAATCCGTGCGGCCGCTTAACGGCGCCGAGCGGGAGGCCTTGCCGCGTCTGGGCGAAGCGGCGGCCCTGCGCTTCACCGTGACGCGGCTGCATGACCGCATTTTTCACGATCCCGCCAATCTGGTGACGCCCAAGGATCCGGCGGTCTTCCTGCGTCGGTGGACCACTGGCGCGCGACCGAACCGGCCTGAGACGCCTGCGCGGCTTCGTCGCTGGAACCGAAAGCTTGGCCGGGATTTTGATGATGCAACGGCGAAGTCCGCCGCTCCCCGAGGACGAAGATCATGACTGACGAAACCATCAACGGCGCCGCCTCGCAGGCGCAAGGCAAGTTCCAAAAAGGCGTCGGCAAGCTGGTCGGAGACCAGAAGCTGCAGGTCGAAGGCGCCTATAACGACGCCAAGGGCCGCTCGCTGGAAACCTTCGGCAAGGCGATGGATTCTGTCGATCGCCTGGTCGAAAAGGTCCCCGTCGACTACCGCGACAAGGCCCGCACCGTCGCCGCCGAGGCGCGCAAGCGTCCGCTGGTCACGACCCTGTCGGTTGCCGGCGTCGGCCTGCTTCTGCTGCGCGCCCTCACCGGCGGCGGTCGTCGCTGAGACGTTTTAGTGGCGGCCTGAAAAGGCCGCCACGGCGTCACGCGCCGCCTCCATCGTCCCATCGACGATCGTCAACCGCTCGGGCTTGTCGCCCAGGGCGGCGATGACATTTGCGGGTTCGGGTTTGAAGCCCAGGACGGCCGAGACGAAGTCGCCGAACTTGGACGGATGCGCGGTGGACAGGGCGACGACGGGGCCTTTCGAGCGGTCCTGCCGTCGCGCGGCGGCCAGCGCCACGGCCGTGTGCGGGCACACGACGCGGCCCCAGGCCTCATAGGCGTGGGCGATCTCGGCGCGCGTCTCATCCTCGTCAATGGAGACGGCCGAGACCTGGTCGCGCAGGGCGGTCAGCAGGTCTGGATCGAAGGCGATGGCGCCGTCGCGGGCGAAGGTTTCGAACACCACGCGCGTCGCCTCGGCGTCGCGGCCGGTCGCCTCGAACACCAGCCGCTCGAAGTTGGACGGCGCCTGCACATCCATGGACACGCTGCCGCTTTCGACCGCCGGACGGCGCGAATACAGGCCGTCGTTCAGGGCGCGGGCCAGGGCGTCGTTCTGGTTCACGGCGGCGACGAAGCCGTTCGACGGCAGGCCCATCCGGGTCGCGGCGATGCCGGCGAAGGCGTCGCCGAAGTTGCCGGTCGGCACGACGAAGGTCGCGGCCTCGCCCAACTGGGCCGTGGCGGAGACATAGTAGGGGATCTGGCCGGCCAGCCGCGCCCAGTTGATCGAATTGACCGAAGACAGACGGCCGCGTTCGCGCAGGGCCTCGTCGGCCAGCAGACCCTTCACCAGACGCTGACAGTCGTCGAAATCACCACGCACGGCCAGGTTCAGGACATTGTCGGCCTCGACCGTCGTCATCTGTCTGCGCTGAACCGGCGAGACGCGATCCAGAGGGTGGAGGACGATCAGATCGACGGACTTGGCGCCGGCGAACGCGCGTACGGCGGCGGCGCCGGTGTCGCCAGAGGTGGCGGTCAGTATGGTCAGACGCTCGCCAGAGGCGGCCAGCGCCTCGTCCGTCATGCTGGCGACCAGCTGCATCGCCAGATCCTTGAAGGCGGCGGTCGGGCCGTGGAACAGCTCCAGCACGAACAGGCCCGGCTCTAGTTCGACCAGAGGCGTAACCAGCGGATGGTCGAATCCGGCGGTCAGTCTGTCCAGCGCGCGGTCTAGCGCGCCGTCAGGCAGGGCGTCGCCGATGAAGGGGGCGATGGCTTGCAGCGCGATGCATTTGTAGTCGGCCGCTCCAGTCCAGGCTTCGGGCGACAGGCCGGGCCAGGCGGTTGGCATATAGAGGCCGCCGTCGGGCGCGATGCCGCGCAGCAGGGCGTCGGAGAAATCGGTTTCGGGCGATTGGCCTCGGGTCGAGACGTAGCGGGCGCTGGAGGTGCTCATGACGCCGATGGTCGTAGCCAGACGGGGCGGCGGCGTCACCCGCTTTCTGGATGATTTTGTCGGGTTTTCGCGGGCTGTGGCCCGACAAGCCACGTCTGGGCGTGGAAGCGGTGGTTTAGGCGCACATTTTTGCCGCTTCAGGTGCAATGTCGTCGGTCCTGCAAGAGAGGTTGCGACATCGCCCCGCTGGCGCGGATCGCTGCGACGGTCCATGTCAGGAGCCATGAGACGACGCGATCTTCTGATCCGGCTGGGGCTGGTCGCCGGCGGGGTGGGCGGGGCCTGGTGGCTGCGCGACCATGTGGTCTGGCGCGGGCCGATGGTCGCCTTCGCGGCGAACGGCTCCAGCGGCTGGCTGCCCTATGCCGAGCCGCGCGCCCCGACCCCGACGGTTGAGGTGACGGTGAACGGACAGCCGGTGCGGGCCCTGATCGATTCCGGGGCGCAGTATTCGGTCATCGACCGGTCGCTGGTCGAGCGGTTGGGGCTGACCAATGTCTTCAACATCCCGATGGTGGCTTACGGCGTCGGCGGCGACGCCCAGATCGGACGCGGGACGACGCTGGATGTGGCGATCGGCGGCTTGCGGCTGAGCGGATTGCGGGCGGCGATCCTCGGCCTGGGGCCGCTGGCCAGCGATCAGGGATTGGGCGCGGCGCTGATCTTGGGACAGGACGTGCTGCGCGAACTGGTGCTGGAGCTGGACACGGCGGAGCATCGGGTCCGGTTCCTGCCGCGCGAGGGCTGGACGCCGCCATCGTCGCTGAAGCCCGTGGCGGTGACACGGGCCGGCAAGGCCCTGCAGGCGGGCATCACCCTGGAAGGCGCGACGGTCGATGCGGTGATCGACACCGGCGCCTCGGCCGTGCTGGCCGTCACGCGCGAGACGGCCGAGGCCGCTGGCCTGCTGGATGGACGCGAACGCACGCCGGGCCAAAGCATCGTCCTGGGCGGCACGGTGCGCGCCGAGACCGTCGTCGTGCGCACCCTGACCATCGGCGACGAACTGTATCGTCAGGCGGCGGTCGCCATCTATGACGACGTCGCCGTGCCCGGCTTCCCCAAGGCCCTGGTCGGCATGGCCGCGTTCGAGAACCGCCGGCTTGCGCTGGACCTGGGCGGCCCCGGCCTGTTCGTCGAACGGCTGATGGAGATCACGGTCGGGGCTTGAGCACTGTGATGGGCCGAACCGCGCCCGGCCAGAGCTGGATGCGATAGCGGTCGTCGCCGTCTAGCCCGTCTTCTGACAGGGTGTTCAGTCCGCCGTGCGAAATGCGGGCCGCATAGTCGCCGGCGGGCACGGCGATCCGCTCGGCCTGATCCGGATCGTCCGTGCAGCCGAACACAATCAGCGCGCCGCTGGCCAGGCGCAGGCCGCAGTCGCGGATCTGGTCCCAGGCGTCCGCGTCGGGCTTCGGCGCTGTGGTCAGGATTTCAAGTTCGACCGGGACCAGCATATTGCGAACCGTGCCGATCGCGATCAGGTCGGGGCCGACGGCCAGCATGGGGTCGCTGTCCGAGCTCCACAGGGCGGCGGTGTCGGTGACGTAGGTCTGGTCGCAAACGTAGAACTGGAAATAGTCCGCGAAAATCTCGAAACGGCGGACACACACCGACTTCAGCTCGCCAGAGCCGTCGCCACCACAGCCCTGGCCTCGGCCTGAACGGTCGCCAGATGGTCGGGGCCGAGGAAGGATTCGGCGTAGATCTTGTAGACGTCCTCGGTGCCCGAGGGGCGGGCGGCGAACCAGGCGTCGGCGGTGACAACCTTCAGCCCGCCGATGGCTTCGCCGTTGCCGGGGGCCTTCGTCAAAATGTCGGTGATCGGCTGACCGGCCAGGGTGGTCGCGGACACGTCCGAGGGGCTGAGCGCGGAAAGACGGGCCTTTTCCGACCGATTGGCCGGGGCGTCGACACGGGCGTAGGCGGGGGTGCCGTACTGGTCGGTCAGGCCGGCGTAGAGTTGGCTGGCGCTCTGACCCGTGCGAGCCTGGATCTCGGCGGCCAGCAGGCACAGGAGGATGCCGTCCTTGTCCGTCGTCCAAACCGTGCCGTCGTGGCGCAGGAAGGATGCACCGGCCGATTCCTCGCCGCCGAAGCCGACCGTGCCGTCCAGCAGGCCGGGCACGAAGTGTTTGAAGCCGACGGGAACTTCCAGCAGGCGGCGACCCAGGCCGGCGACGACCCGGTCGATCATCGACGACGAGACCAGGGTCTTGCCCACCGCCACGTCCGCGCCCCAGCCAGGGCGATTGGCGAACAGATGGGCGATGGCGGCGGCCAGGAAATGGTTGGGGTTCATCAGGCCGGCGTCAGGGGTGACGATGCCGTGGCGATCCGCGTCGGCGTCGTTCCCGAAGGCGACGTCATAGGCCGAGCCGCCCTTCATCATGCCGATCAGACCGGCCATGGCGCTGGGCGATGAGCAGTCCATGCGGATCTTGCCGTCGGCGTCCAGCGGCATGAAGGCCCAGCGCGGATCGACGGCGTCATTGACGACAGTCAGGTCCAGTCGGTGGCGCTCAGCGATCTCGCCCCAATAGGCCACGGCCGCGCCGCCAAGAGGATCGGCGCCGATACGGACGCCGGCGTTGCGGATGGCGTCCAGGTCCAGCACGTTGGGCAGGTCGTCAATATAGGCGGCGAGGTAGTCAAACCGGCCCGCAGCCGCATGCGCTTGGGCGAAGGGGACGCGGCGCACCTCGGTCAGGCCGCCTTCGATCAGCTGGTTGGCGCGTGCGGCGATGGCGGATGTGGCCTCGCCCCCGGCCGGGCCGCCGGAGGGGGGATTGTATTTGATGCCGCCGTCACGCGGCGGATTGTGCGACGGGGTGATCAGGACGCCGTCCGCCTGCCGGCTATTCGTGCGGTTATGGGTCAGGATGGCGTGCGAAACGGCCGGCGTAGGGGTGAAGCCGTCGCGGGCGTCGATCAGCACCTCGACCCCGTTGGCGATCAGCACCTCCAGCGTCGTGCGGAAGGCGGGCTCGGACAGGCCGTGGGTGTCGCGACCGAGAAAAAGCGGGCCGTCGACGCCCTGGGCCGCGCGGTATTCGGCGATCGCCTGGGCGATGGCGAGGATGTGGGCCTGGTTGAAGGCGCCGTCCAGGCTGGAGCCGCGGTGGCCCGAGGTGCCGAACACAACCCGCTGCTGCGGATCGCCCATGTCGGGCCGGGTAGTCTCATAGGCGCCGAGCAGGGCGTCGAGATCGATCAGGTCTTCGGGGCGTGCGGTCGTGCCGGCGCGGTCGTGCATCGTCAGTCAATCAATCGTTCTGAGGGGGGCGGCGATCAGGCGCCGCTGAAGGTGTCGCAGGAGGCCGGATCGCCCGACTGATAGCCGCGCTGCAGCCATTCCACCCGCTGCGCAGAAGAGCCATGGGTGAAGCTTTCGGGAGAGACGCGGCCGCCGCTGCGCCGTTGCAGGGTGTCGTCGCCGATGGCCTGGGCGGTCTTCATGCCTTCCTCGAACTCGCCAGCATCCAGGGCGACCTGACCGTTCGAAACGGCCGAGGCGTTCCGGGCCCAGACGCCGGCGTAGCAGTCGGCTTGAAGCTCCAGCGCGACGGAATACTGGTTGGCTTCGGCCTGACCGGAGGCGCGCTGCTGGGCCTGGCGAACCTGATCGGAGATACCGGTCAGGGTCTGGACGTGGTGGCCGAACTCGTGGGCGATGACATAGGCGCGGGCGAAGTCGGCGCCTGAGGCCCCGAGCTTGTTCTCCATTTCCTGCCAGAAGCCGAGGTCCAGATAGACCGTTTTGTCGTTGGGACAATAGAAGGGGCCCATGGCCGACTGACCATAGCCGCAGCCGGTCGGCGTGCCTTGTTCGTAGATGACGACATTGGGTCGCTGATAGCCCTCAAGCTTCTGCGACCAGACATCATCAATGTTGGCGCCGATGACATCGACGAACCGGCCGGCCTGATCCTTCGGTGTCCCGACTTGACCCTGCTGTTGCTCGGCGCCGACGCCGCCGAACTGGCTGGCCAGTTGTGTCGTGGTCGAAGGATCAATGCCGAAGACCAGATAGCCGATAAGGGCCAGAACGCCGACACCGAGACCTCCGCCGGCGATGGCTCCACCGCCGAGACCCCGTCGATCCTCGACGCCGCCGCCTGTCCGTCCACCTTGCCAGCGCATGCCCTATCCTCCGCCCGATCCTGGTTAAGCTAGGCAGGAACGCGGGTGCAAGGGAAGGGATGCGTCAGTTCGGACGATCCAGCCAGTTGTCGATCTGGCTCATGCCCTGGGCTGTCTGCTGGCGGCGTTCGGCGGCGGACTGGCGCAGGGCCCGCTCCTGCTCGGGGCTGTAGAGCGGGCGGGGCGGCAAGGGCTGGGCAGCCGTTGGTTCGCGTGCGCCTTCGATGGCGCGCAGGCGAAGCTGGGTTTCGATCTGCTGTTGACGCGCCTGGTCCGCGTTCGACTGCGCCTGAGAACGCAGACGGTCGTTCTCATAGCGGTGCTGGTCGGCGATGGCGGCGGGGACGCTCCCCGGATAGGCACCGTAGGGGCGGCCGGCCTGAGGATAGGTCTGGGCCAAGGCCGGCGTGGCGGCAGCGGCCAACAGGGCGGTCAGGGTCAGGAGCGATCGCATGGATACCATGTGGGGACGCGCGCCATCGCCGCCAAGCGGAGCCGCAACCCTTTGAGTTTCTGTGGGTTCATCCCGCCGAACCCCCTTTATGAACGGAGCATTCCTTATGGCCCAATCCCTTTCCGGCAAGACCGTCGCCATCCTGGCGACCGACGGCGTCGAACTGGTCGAACTGAATGAACCGATGAAGGCGCTGAAGGATGCGGGCGCGGTGGTCGAGATCGTGTCGCTGAAGGCCGGCGAGTTCCAGGGCTTCGACCACCTGACGCCGGGCGACAAGGTCACGGCCGACAAGGCGGTGGCGGCGGTCGACGCCTCGACCTATTCCGCCCTGCTGTTGCCGGGCGGGGTGGCGAACCCGGACCTGCTGCGGGCGGACGAAGACGCGGTGAAGTTCGTTCGGGCCTTCTTCGACGCCGGCAAGCCGGTCGCCGCCATCTGTCACGCGCCCTGGCTGCTGATCGAGGCGGGCGTGGTCGAGGGGCGCACGATGACGTCGTTCGAAAGCATCCGCACCGACCTGAAGAACGCCGGGGCCAATGTGGTCAACGAGGCGGTGGTGATGGATCAGGGCCTGGTGACCAGCCGCTGCCCCGACGACATTCCCGCCTTTAACGCCAAGATGATCGAGGAATTCGCTGAAGGCCGCCATGAGGGCCAAGCCGCCGCTTAAGGCATCGCCCAGACGGAGGACCGCTTGATTTCCTGGTCCTCCAGTTCGCGTGAGGTCGGGACGCGGTATTCGGCCAGGAAATCCAGGCCCGTGCGCGGGAAATAGGTGCGTCCCGGATCGCCGATCAGGACCCGCGTGCCCCTGATGCGGGCCTGGGCCAGCCAGGCGAGAACGGCGTCGGTCATCGGGCGCTCATAGCAGATGTCGCCCGCGCAGATGACGTCCACATCCGGCGGGGCGGCGTCCAGCAGATTGGTCTGGGTGAAGTCCAGCGTCACGCCGTTCGCCGTCGCATTGGCGGCGACCGCGGCCTGGCAGAAGGGATCGATGTCGGCGCACAGGACATGGGTCGCCCCCGCCTGCATCGCCGCCACGCCGACCAGGCCCGAACCGGCGGCGAAGTCCAGCACGCGCTTGCCGACGACCTCATGCGGATGATCCAGCAGATACCGGCTCAGCGCCTGACCGCCGGCCCAGGCGAAGGCCCAGAAGGGCGGCGGCACGCCCATTTCGCCGAGCTCTTCTTCCGTCAGCCGCCAGATCGGCGTGATCTCGTCGGCCAGCCACAAAGAAATCTCGGGCGCGTGCGGCACGGGCTGAAGCCGGGTGTTGTCACGGATGAAGGCGGCGGGATCGAGGACGGTCATTCCGGCTGGCGCGTAACAGCCTTCAGCACGCTGGCATAGCTGGGTGCGACCTCCATGGCCTCGGCTTGCGGCTTCGCATGGATGGCGCGGTGGAGGCGCGGCAGCTTCCAGCAGGGCACATGCATGAACAGGTGGTGCTCGGCGTGGAAGTTGACCCAGTAGGGCGCGATGAAGGCGCGTTCCCACAGGCTGGCCTTGGTAGTGCGAGCGGCGCGAAAGGGGTCGGCCGACGAACCCTCGACGCAGGCGTGTTCGGCGATGTTTCGCAGGCGCGTCACCATCGGAAACCATGTCGCCATCGGCAGCAGCCACAACACGAAAAAGGCCCACCAGACACCAGCGGCGATGAAGCCCGCCAGCAGGACCGCGTTGAAGGCGAGGAAGGGCAGTACGGATCGGCCCGTCACGATCGACTCGTAATCATGGGCGCTGTCGCTCATTCCTTTTGTGCTATCGCCCCTTGGGCTGCTTGAGCGCGCGTGCGCTTGGGCTAGCGGCAGCAGGACCCGCTGCTTGAAGAAGGTCTGGCCCGTCAGGTCGCGGATCAGCTTGCGGCGCAGCGAGGCCGGACTGACGGGAAACGGCGCCGACAGCATCAGATCGGGATCCTCCGCCTGCTGGGCGAAGCGATGATGCGTCAGGTGATAGGGACGATAGGCCTTCAGGCTGGCGCCGATCGGCGCGGCGCATAGCCAGTGGCCGAGAAAATCGTTCAGGCGGTTCGACCTCGACAGGCCGCCATGCGCCGCTTCGTGCATCAGAATGGCTAGACCCAGCTGGCGCGTGCCGACGATCATGACGCACAGCGGGATCAGCCATGGGATCAGGACGCCCGCGATCACAGCCAGCGCGATCACGGCCCAGCAGTGAGCCACAAGCAGCGGGCCGACCCAGGCCGAGCGTATCTGATACGGCGCCCATTCCTGAGGCGTGAACAGGGCCGACGGGGCGATGCGCGGGGCGGCGGACATGCGGTAAGTCTAACGTCTGACGCGCTTCCGGAAAAGCAACGCAAGAATGTTGGGCGCGCCTGACAAAAAGTCAGGTTGACATGACATTCTGTCGGTGTCAGGTTGTCCTTACACAAGGAGAGCCGATATGTTCACCGCCTGGAAGACCGGAACGCCTGCGCATCGACGCTACATCATTCGCACTATGGCCTTCTCCGTACCTTACGTCGCGATCTGCGTCGCGATGATGACGACCGACGCCTTCGACGATCTGATGGGCAAGCCGGCGGCCTGGGTCCTGGCGGCGGCGGTGTCCGGGCCAGTGATCGGCCAGATCTGGGCGACCCTGGCGCTGATGCGCGAGAGCGACGAGTTCGTGCGCGGCGTGACGGCCAAACAGTTCATCGTCGCCGCAGGGCTGGCCATGGCCGTCGCCACCTTTTGGGGCTTTGGCGAGAGTTTCGCTGGCGCGCCGCATATGCAGACCTGGTTGATCGTGCCGGTCTTCTGGGGCCTCTACGGCGTCGTTTCACCCTTCATCCGGAGCAGCCGATGAAGAACCGCCTCAAGCTTCTGCGCGTCGAGCGCGGCTGGACCCAGGAACAGATGGGGCAGGCGCTGGGGGTCTCGCGCCAGGCGGTGATCGCCCTGGAGACAGAGCGGCACGACCCTTCGCTGGACCTCGCCTACAGGATCGCCGCCGTGTTCGAGCGGCCGGTCGAAGAGATTTTCGAAAACCCGCACGCGGTCTGACCGAAAAGTCAGAATAACCTTACAATTGGAGACTGTGATGTCGAACCTCATTCGCCCTTGCCGGGGCGTCTTCGCCCCGTCGCGCCTTGCCGTCATCCTGGGCGTCGTGATCGCCTGTGCTGTGGCCAGCGATCAGGCCAACGCCCAAGCCGCGTCCCCTGCCGTGCCCCCTGCCGCATCCGCCGCCGCGCCCTTCACCTCCGACCGGCTGTCGGTCGAGGTGGTGGGCCAAGGCCCTGACGTGATCCTGATCCCCGGACTGGCGTCTTCGCGTGAAGTGTGGCGCGCGACAGCGGATCGGCTGAAGGCGACGCACCGCGTGCATCTGGTGCAGTTGGCAGGATTCGCCGGCGAACCCTGGACGCACGGCGACGGCGCCTTCGTCCAGCCCGAGGTGGATGAACTGGCGCGCTACATCCGCCAGGCGCGGCTGGATCGGCCCGCGGTGATCGGCCATTCGATGGGCGGTCTGAGCGGACTTCTGCTGGCGCAACAGCAGCCGGATCTGGTCGGACGGGTGATGACGGTCGACTCGCTGCCCTTCTACAGCGCCATGTTCGGCCCGACCGCGACGGCAGAGAGCGCAAAGCCTTTCGCGGATCAGGCGGCCAGCATGATCCTGTCGGCGGACACGGCGAGCTTCCGCACCCAGCAGGAGGCGACGGCGCAGGGCCTGTCGCGCACCCCGTCGGAACAGGCGCGGATCGTGGCGTGGTCGCTGGCGACCGACCGTCATGCGATGGCCTCGGCGATGAAGGATGTGATGACCACCGATGCGCGGCCGGGGCTGGCGGCCATGACGACGCCGGTGACGGCGCTTTACGCCGCCGATGCGGACGGTGGGGCGCCCGCGGCGATGGCCGATGCGATGTGGACCCGAGAGTATGCGGCCTTGCCTGGCGTGACCCTGATCCGCGTCGATGGATCGCGCCACTTCATCATGGCCGATCAGCCGGCACGGTTCGCCCAACTGGTCGACGCGTTTCTGGCGAAGTGAGCTCTGAAGATCCTCCCCGTAGGCGGGGGAGGATTGGTTCAACCGTTCTTCGGCGTCACGTCGCCGGCCTTGACCGGGGCGCCGTCGAACTGGTCGGCGTAGGCGGGATTGAGCAGGGCGCGGAAGGCCGATTGGGGCAGGGCGATCCAGTAGGGGCCGTCCGAATAGGGGCCGATCTGATAGGGTCCCATCAGAAAGGTCACGCCGCCCGCCTTGCCCGGCGTCGTGCCCGGCGTCAGCACGAACGGGGTCGAGACGGCCTTGGGGCAGGTCCACATCTTGCCGTCCAGGGTCGCGGCCTCCGAGCCCGGCGAGCGGGCCTGTTTGGCGGCGTTGGCGGCGGCGCACAGGGCCTTGTCCAGAACCGACAGGTCGGCGCCCGGCCGGAACAGGTCGGCGAAGCCCAGCCGCTTGTTGGTCGTCTTGTCCCAGATGACGGCGTCGAAACTGGTGTTGGGATGGGCGCCGCCGGTGAACTCGAAATCGGTGCGGGCCAGGCTGACCAGTTTGCCAGTCTCGGCGCCGGGCGCGAAGGCGATGGACTTTTCATAAGGGTTCGGGCCGCCGCCGGCCTCGCTGAGGTCGGCCTGGGCGCCTTCTTCGAACTGCTTCAGGTCGCGCACCGTGTCGGCATAGAGGGCGGCGTGCAGGGCGGGCGTGGTCTTGATCGCCTGGGGCAGGGTCAGTTTGACGGCGGCATAGGGGGTCTTGCTGTCATAGCCGACGGGCGTGTTCGACATGGCCGGCGCAGCGGCCGGCGCAGCGGCCGGCGCCTGGGCCTTGTCTTCCTTGCGCTGGCAGGCGGCCAGAGATGCGGAAAGCGTGGCGGCGACGGCGGCGGACAACAGCAGGATGCGGGCGGTGCGCGACATGGGAAACTCCATCATCGGGGGGATCACAGGGAGATTGAGCCAAGGGCGATAGCGGCCAGCAGGATCAGGCCGGCCTCGCGATTGGACTTGAACAGTTTCAGCGCCAGCGCGCCGTCGTTGCGGTCGAGCCGCATGACCTGACGCGCCAGATGGGCGGCGTAGGCGATCAGGCCGATCCAGAAGAGCGGCCCAAGCCCGGCGGCGAGGCCGGTCATGGCGGCCAGGATCACGGTCAGGCCATAGAAGATCGCCACGCCGGGCCGCACGGCCGAGGCCAGTCGGCGGGCCGAGGACTTCACGCCGATCATGGCGTCGTCCTCGATGTCTTGCAGAGCGTAGATGGTGTCGTAGCCCAGGGTCCAGAAGACGCCGCCGATCCACAGCAGGACGGCGGAAAGATAGGCCTGCCACGTCAGGGCGATCGCATGGCCGCTGTCCCTGGCTGGGGACCACAGAAAGGGTCGGAACTCGCTGGCGAGATCGGCGGGCAGCAGCAAGGCGGCCGCCGCCAAGGGCAGGGCGGCGGCGAACCCCATCAGGGCGCCCCAGTTGAAGGTCAGGCCCAGCCAGGCCTGGGGCCACCAGGTGATCCGCTTCATGAACGGATAGGCCGCGACCAGGCCCAGCGACCCAACGCCCAGCCCGATGGCGACGGTCGGCAAGGTGAGCAGGACCAAAAGGCTGATCAGGCTGCACGCGACGACGAAGGCCCAGGCCTGTTTGACCGAGATGCGGCCGGACGGGATGGGTCTCTGGGCGGTGCGGGCGACCTGGGCGTCGAAATCCCGATCGACGATGTCGTTGAAGGCGCACCCCGCCGCCCGCATCAGACAGGCGCCGATGGCAAAACCGACGAACAGCCACAGATCATAAAAGCCGGGGCTTTGCCGATACTGCGCCAAGGCCAGCGTGATCCCCTGCCACCCAGGCAGCAGCAGCAGCCAGATGCCGATGGGCCGGTCGAACCGCCCCAGCTTCAACCACGGCTTCAGCCCCTCCGGCGCATGCCGATCGACCCAGTTGGCGCCGGCGTCGGGGAGGGGAGCGAAAGTCATGCGGCTGACTTAGCGCGTAGGGCCCGAGGGGTGAAGGCGCCGCTCCCCGTTTCCAAGGCGGGCGCACAGAAAAAGGGGCTGGAGGATCCAGCCCCTTTCCACGGTGATCGGTGCGATCGTCAGTCCTGATAGACGTCGCCGGAGCCGGAGACGGTGCTGTTCAGGTTGGCGGGGCGGGTAGCCAGGGCCACGTCGCCGGAGCCGGCGATGGCGACCTTGACGTCGCCGGTGGGGGCGATGCGGGCGTCGCCGGAGCCGGCGATGTCCACCCAGGCGTCGCGCGTCGCCAGGTCGCCCAGGGACGCATCGCCCGAGCCGGCGATGTCCAGCTTCAGCTCGTCGGTGCGACCCGAGGCGGTGACCTCGGCCGAACCGGCGATGTCGACCGTCAGCGAAGGCTGGTCATAGCCGGTGATCTGCAGGTCGCCCGAGCCCTTGGCGTTGAAGCGGTTCACCTTGGGCGCGGTGATGACGACCTTCAGTTCGTCGCGCTCGGAGCGGGCGGAGAAGTTGCCGTTGCTCCAGCCGAACACCACCCGCTCGTCGCCGTCGCCCAGATCGAGGCGGCCGTCGACCAGACGGACACGGTCGGTCAGACCCTTGGGCCCGGTGATGACGACGGTGTTGGCGTCACCCTGCACATAGTCGACGTCGATGCTGGAATCGACGGTCAGGGTCTCGCCGCCGGTCCAAGGCAGGGTGCGGGTGGTGAGCGGGCCGAGGTCGTCGGTCCCGCCGCCCCTGACCCGCTCGAAGCGGATGGTCTCGCCGTCCTGGTCCTTGATGGTCCAGGCCCAGCCGTGGCGCTGGAGGTCGTGGCCGCCGATCGCCAGCGCGCCGCCGACGGTGACCAGGCACAGCACCAGGGCGGCGCCGGCGATGATGAACAGGGTGCGGATCATGCCGAGACTCCCGAGGTCGAGGTGGATTGAACGCTGGTCGGCTCAAGCGCCGGCTTCAGCAGGCGGTAGTGCAGGCGGGCGAACCAGACGACGCCGTTGACCAGCCAGATGGTGAAGATGGTCAGCAGGGCGCCGATGAAGACGGCGCCGGCCATCAGGCCCAGCCCCATCAGGATCGCCGCGAACGGCCCGCCGGGGAAGCCGGCGAAGGGGCCGGCGACCATGATCACGCCGCCTGCGATGAACAGTCCGATGGCGGCGATGAAGAAGCCGAACACGGTCCCGATCACGCCCATCAGAAGGGGCAGGAGGATCAGGATGTCCAGCGCCCCCAGGCCCAGGACCGCAAAGACGGCGCCGGCGGCGGCGGAGGGGTTCTTCTCCTGATGCCAGCGCTGGATGCCGGCCTCGGCCTTCAGTTCGCGAGCCAGGCGGACCGGATCGCCGAGCGCGGAGGCGACCTCGGCCTCTGTGCGGCCGGCGGCCAGGCCGTCGTCGAAGTGGGTCTGATAGTCGGCGATGATGTCGTTGGCGGTCGTGGTCGGCAGGCCGACGAGGCCTTCCTTCAGACGATCGATGAATTCGGCGCGCGTCATTGAGCGGCTCCCTGATCGGCGTCGTTCGCCACGATGGCGTCGACGGCCTTGGTGAAGGCGGACCATTCGGCAGTCTGGGCGGCGAGGGCCCCCCGGCCCGCTTCGGTCAGTCGGTAGTATTTGCGTGACGGCCCGGCGGAGGACTCGACCAGATAGGTCTCGACCTGTCCTTCGGACTGCATGCGGCGCATCAGGGGGTAGATCGTGCCTTCCCCCATATCGATCGCGTCCGACAGGCGGCTGGCGATCTCGTAGGCGTAGCTGTCCGCCCGGTTCAGAAGAGCCAGGACGCAAAGCCCCAACACGCCCTTCTTCAGCTGTATCTCGATAGTTTCTGGCACCTCGGCTCTCCCGTTGATGGACATTGACTACGACAAGGTATCTTGTGACGCAAGGTAGCTATCGAAACATGACAGCGATTTAATCGAGGCCGGCTGAAGGCGGCTTTGCGGCCTGAGCGCCGTTGATCGCTTGGCAAGCCGAAAGCGATCCGATAGGTGACCGAGAACGCCGGGCGTGGGAATCGCGCCAGCGTGATCTCTTGCGAGCCATTCGCAAGTATCTGCTGCATAACGGTTTTATGGGGAAGTCTCATATGGGGATGGGCAAGCGAGCCCAAGGGACGTTGAAGAAGGCCGCGACTTGCGCGTCCTCCATCGTTCTGGGCGCCGGACTGGCGATGTTCGCTGCGGCGCCGACGTGGGCGCAGGACCTGATGGGTCAGCCGACCCCGGGCGGCATCACGCTGCAACCGGCGGCGTCGCCGCTGAAGCATGATGCGCACTTCTTCCACGATGTGATCCTGATGCCGATCATCACGGCCATCACCCTGCTGGTGCTGGGCCTGCTGGCGTGGATCGTGTTCCGCTACAACAAGAAGGCCAATCCGACGCCCGCGCGCTGGAGCCACAACACCACGATCGAGATCATCTGGACCGTGCTGCCGGTGCTGATCCTGGTCTTCATCTCCCTGTTCTCGTTCCGCCTGCTGTTCGCCTATCATGACATGCCGTCGCCGGACCTGACGGTGAAGGTGACCGGCAACCAGTGGAACTGGGCCTATGAGTATCCGGACCAGGGCGTCGCGGAATACATCTCCAACATGCTCCCGGAAGAGGAAGCCAAGGCCAAGGGCGTGCCCTATCGCCTGGCAGCGACCGAGCCGATGGTCGTGCCGGTCGGCAAGACGGTGCAACTGGTCATCACCGCCTCGGACGTCATCCACGCCGTCGCCCTGCCGGCGTTCGGTCTGAAGACCGACGCCGTTCCCGGCCGCATCAACACCACCTGGTTCAAGGCCGAGCGCACCGGCGTCTTCTATGGTCAGTGCTCAGAACTGTGCGGCGTCGACCACGCCTTCATGCCGCTGGAGATCCGGGTCGTGACCCAGGCTCAGTTCGAACAGTGGATCGCCTCCAAGGGCGGTTCGATGACGCCCAAGGTCGCCGCGCCTGCCGCGGCTCCGGCT
>NZ_DLTK01000065.1:0-20054 GCF_002500885.1 Brevundimonas sp. UBA7838 | reverse complement strand
CCTCCTCCGCTACGCGCGGGCCACGCAATGTCACCGCTTCGCTGAACGGCGCCCCGGCCAATGCCGCTGTCGCGCCGTCCACCACGCCCCGTCGTTCTGCGTCGTCTGCAACGCGTGAACCGACACGCGCCGCGCCCAGAACGCCGGCCGGTCGCTGGGCGGTGCAGGTCGGCGCCTTCCGCGAGGAAAAGGTGGCGACCGACTGGCTGACCGAGGTCAATCGCCGCTTCCGCGATCAGTTCGCCACCGCCGAACGCAACGTCCAGACCGCCGGCGACTGGTATCGCTCGCGCTTCGTCGGCCTGTCCGAAACCGGCGCAAAGTCCGCCTGCGAGGCGCTGGCTGCGCGTCGCGTGACCTGCATGGTCATCGGCCCCGACTGAACCAAAACCTCTAGAACAAATGTTCTTGCTTTGTTCTATCTGATGTCGCATCGTCCTTCCCATGGAAACCGCCAAGGGAAGAGGCGCGCGTTCGAATGTCAGCGGCCGCTACGAGCCTGAGCAGCATCAGTCGTTCGATGACGGCTGGACGCAAGACGACGCCGAGGCCGCGCCACTGCGCACAACCCTCACCCCTGAACACGCCCGCACCATCATTGCCCGGAACGACAGTCCGGACATCGGCTTCGACCGCTCCATCAACCCGTACAAAGGTTGCGAACATGGCTGCATCTACTGCTACGCCCGTCCGTCCCATGCCTGGATGGGCCTATCCCCGGGCCTGGATTTCGAGAGCCGGATCTTCTTCAAGCCCCAGGCCGCAAGTCTGCTGGAACAGGCGTTCCTCGCACCCCGATACCGATGCAAGCGCATCCACATAGGCGGCAATACCGACCCCTATCAGCCGGGTGAACGTGATCTGAAATCGACGCGCTCGATTCTGGAGGTCATGCAAAGATTCAGGCATCCGTTCAGCATCATCACCAAGTCGGTGTTGATCGCGCGCGATGCCGACATTCTGGGCCCGATGGGCAAGGCGGGGCTGGCCTCGGCCTTCGTCTCCATCACCACCCTGGATCGTGGGCTGGCGCGGGCGATGGAGCCGCGCGCCTCGACCCCCGCCAAGCGGCTGGAGGCGATCAGCCGCCTGGCCGACGCCGGTTGTCCGGTCGGGGTCGGGTTCGCCCCCGTCATTCCCGGTCTGAACGACCACGAACTGGAAGCCATCCTGGAAGCCGCCGCCAAGGCCGGGGCGACGCGGGCCATGTATGTCACCCTGCGTCTGCCGCTTGAAATCAAGGATCTGTTTCGGGAATGGCTGGCCGACGCCCGCCCGGATCGCGCCGCGCGCGTCATGTCCCTGATCCGCCAGACGCGTGGGGGCAAGAATTATGACGCCGACTGGTCTCAGCGGATGAAGGGAACCGGCCCCGTCGCCGAACTGATCGGAACGCGGTTCAAGGCCGCCGTCAAACGCTACGGCCTCGATACGCCGCACCGCCTGCTGGACGAAACCCAGTTCCGCGTGCCCGCAGACGCTCGGCCGCAGTTGGAGTTGTTCGGTTAGTCGTCCGCCGCGGAAGGGTCGATGGCGCGCGTGACCAGATCGCGCCAGGTGGGGTCGGTGTCATCGACCAGATCGACATCCTCCATCAGGGCCACCGCGCCCTCCCCGTCTGGCAGGATCAGACCCAGGATTTCCATCTCCTCGCCATCGGCGCCGAGATGGCTTTCGGCCTGAACGGCCACCGCCGCCTGTTCGCCGTCCTCTTCCCACCAGATGACCGGCTGGGGCAGATCCATGACGATGGGACGCGGATCGTCGGTTTCGCCCAAGGCGAACACCGCACGTCTCGCCTGAACGTCGTCCAGCGTCGCCACGGCACCGGTGAACGGCTTTAGCCGCATCCAGTCGTCGGCGTCGAAACCGCCGCCATCCTCTTCGCTCGTGTCGTCCAAGGTCATCGTTTGAAAACCCCCACCAGTTCGACGTGCGAGGACCACAGGAATTGATCCACCGGGGTCACCGTCTCCAACGTAAAACCGGCATCGATCAGCACCCGCGCATCACGCGCAAAGGTCTGAGGGTTGCACGATACGCCCACGACGACGCCGGCCTTGGTGTCCGCGATCTGAGCCGTCTGGTCGATCGCGCCGGCCCGCGGCGGATCGAACACGATGGCGTCGCATCCCTTCAGGTCATAAGGATTCATCGGCCGACGAAACAGATCGCGCGCCTCGGCCGTTATGGCCTTCATCCCTTTGGCCGAACCGACGGCGGCCTTCAGCGCATCGATGCCGGGCTTGGACGCGTCCGCTGCGATCACCGGCGCGACCGTGGCCAAGGGGAAGGTGAAGGTCCCGGCGCCGCAGAACAAATCGGCGATCTTCTTGGCGCCCTTCACCGCCGTCAGCGCGCGAGACACCATCGCCGCCTCGGCCTGAGGGACCGCCTGCAGAAATCCACCCGCCGGCAGGGCCACGGTGGCAGGGCCGAACCCCACCTTGGGTTGGCGCGCCATCACCAGGGTGTCGCCCGCCAGGCTCAGGCGCGCCAGATCGGCCCGGTGCGCCGCCTCGATGGCCTTCATCTGCGCGTCGGCCGACAGGCCTCCGCCCGAGCGCCGTTCGACCCCGGTCACATCCACATCCAGCCCCGACAGGGTCCAGGTGACGTGCAGGGTCGGCGCGGACTTCGGATGTTCGAAAAAGGCGGCCGCGACCTGGGTCAGCGCCGGAATGGCCGCCACGATCCGGGGATCGGCGACCGGACAGGCCTTCACCTCGACCAGCCGCCAGGAGCGGCGCGCCTTGAAGCCCAGCACGACCCGTCCATCCTGGATGCGACGGGCATGAAGCGCAAGGCGACGACGACTGGCCGGCGGAGTCGCCACCGTCGCCTCGATCTCGGTCTCGATCCGCTCGCGCGCCAGGGCCAGTCGCACCTGTTCTCGCTTCCAGTCCAGATACGGCCCCTCGGACCAATGCTGAAGCGAGCAGCCGCCACAATCGCCATACTGGGGCGAGACCGGTACGATCCGGTCGGGGCTGGGCGTGATGATTTCGACCTCTTCCAGCCGCCCGTCCACGACCACGCCGCGCACCGTTTCGCCGGGCAAGGTCAGGCCGGCGAACACCGGGCCAGACGGCGTCTGGGCGACGCCGTCGCCTTGGCCGCCGACGCGGTCGATGGTGAGGATATCCATCGGCGGGCTTCTAGCCGCAGGTCCCCCTTCGCTCAAGCCACAGGGCCATCGCGGCAGGTTCGCTGAACATGAACGAAGATGAACGAACCGATCAATTGCCGTTCAGCTTCGCCGTCGTAAATCCTCGTGCAACGAGACACGAGGCTTTGCCGTTAACGTTTGACGGAAAACCGTTCGGTCCTCAGAGGGTTGGAAAATGCGTCTCACGAAAACATCGATCGCCGCCGTCGCCGCCCTGGCGTTCGGCGTCACGGCCGCCCCGCTTACGGCGTCGGCCCAAAACTATTACGGCAGCGGCTACAGCCAGAACTACGGCACGGGCGCCTATAGCCGATCGTACGATTACAACAGCGGCCGCTATTACGATCCTTGCGCGCGTGAGCGCCAAGGTCGCACCGGCGCCGGCGCGGTGATCGGCGGTGGCGCGGGCGCCGTCATCGGCTCGCAACTGGCTGCACGCGGCCGCCGCACCGAGGGCAGCATCCTGGGCGGCGTGCTCGGCGCTGTCGTCGGGTCGCAGGTCGGTCGGTCCAGCTCGGACGCCTGCCGCAGCTATCAAAGCAGCTATGGCTCAAACGGCTACTACGCCCAAGGCTACAGCCAACCTAGCTACGGCTATTACGACGATCGTTACACCGGCGACCAAGGCTATCGCTACGACGATTACGACCGTCGCGACGACTATGCCTACAGCCGTGGCGGCTATTACGACGACCGCTCGCGCCCGGTCGACGCCTATCAGAATTCAGACGGATGCCGTCTGGCCGAAAGCCAGATCCGTTTGCCAGATGGTCGCACGGACACCCGCTACGTCCGCACCTGCCCCGACCAGTACGGCCGCTATCGCGTCGTCGATTAATTTTCAGCCCCCCTGTCGATCGACGACGTGACGGAGCCGCCGGAGGAGCAATCCTCCGGCGGTTTCTCTTTGTTTCAGGGGCTATCGGCCGTTGGCCTACTTGAGCCCTTTTTGGGGCTATCGGCCGTTGGCCTACTTGAGCCCGTTTTTGGGGTTACGGCCCTAGCCTGGCTTCTTCGCCCAGAGCAGGAACTCGACATTGCCTTCGCCGCCGGTGATCGGGCTTTCGGTTGTCGCCTGAACCGCCCAACCCAGCGCTTCCAGCCAGTCGCGCACGCGCTCCACGGCGGCCGCATGCGCCGTCGCATCCTTGATCACGCCCTTCTTGCCGCCGCCCGGGCCATCGGCCTCGAACTGCGGCTTGATCAAGGTGACCAGATCCGCGCCAGGCGTCGCCAGATCAAGCGCGACCGGGAGAACCTTGATCAGGCTGATGAAACTGGCGTCGCAGACGACCAGCGACGGCGGCTGCGGGATCAGATCGGGCGTCAGGTCGCGCGCATCGGTGCGCTCCAGATTGACCACGCGGGGATCGGACAACATGCGTGCGTGCATCTGCCCGAAGCCGACATCGACGGCGAACACCTTCGCCGCGCCGCGGTTCAGCAAAACCTCGGTAAAGCCGCCGGTCGATGCGCCGACATCCAGCGCCACCCTACCCTCGACGAGAACGGGCCACAGGGTCAGAGCGTGGTCCAGCTTCAGCGCGCCGCGCCCGACCCACGGGTGGGCGGGTTGGGCCTCCAGCGCGATGTCGTCCGCGAACTGTTCGGACGCCTTCCGCACGATCACGCCGTCGGCCAGAACCAGCCCTGCCTCGATCGCGGCGCGCGCCTGCGATCGGCTGTCGAACAGGCCGCGCGCAACCAGAAGCTGATCAATCCGCGTCTTCACAGCCTTGCTTTCATCAGGGCGTCAAAGCGACGCCAGACGCGCCAGCGCCGCCTGTAGCTTGACCTTGCCTGCCTCGGCCTCGGCCAGCTTGGCGCGCTGTTCGTCGACGACTTCCGGCGCGGCGCGAGACACGAAGTTAGGATTGCCCAGCTTCTTGTTCACATGGCCGATGTCGCTGTCGAAGGCGGCGATTTCCTTCTCCAGACGGGCCCGTTCGGCGGTCACATCGATGATGCCCGCCAAGGACAAGGCGATGGTCGAACCGCCGGACACGAAGGTCACGGCCCCTGTCGGCGCCGCGTCCGCAGAACCGACCTCGGACACCCGGCCCAGGGTCAGGATCAGATCGCGATGGCGGGCGATTCGCTCAACCGTCACGGCGTCGGGCGCGACAAAGGCCAGCGGCGGCTTGGCCGACGGCGGCACGTTCATTTCGGCGCGCAGACCGCGAATCTCGCCGACCAGATCGACCAGCCAGCCGATCTCAGCTTCGGCCGAAGCGTCGATGAAGGCGTCCGGCAGCACCGGCCACTCGGCGCCGATCAGCAAGCCATCGCGCGCCGGGCCCTCCTTGCCCAGTTCGGCCCACAGTTCCTCGGTGATGAAGGGCATGACCGGATGCAGCAGCTTGAGCGTCTGATTCAGCGTCCAGGCCGTCATCGCCCGCGTCTCGGTCTTTGCGGCTTCATCGGCGCCCTGGAAGACAGGCTTGGCCAGTTCCAGATACCAGTCGCAGAAGACGTTCCAGACGAAGCGGTACAGGGCGCCCGCCGCATCGTCGAAGCGTCCGCCTTCGATGGCCTCGGACACGGCGCGTTCGGCCTTGGTCAGCTCGCCGCGGATCCAGCGGTTGATCGTTTGATCGACGCTCGCGGGATCGAAGCCCGCCACCCGGCGCGCCTCGTTCATTTGGCTGAAGCGGGCGGCGTTCCACAGCTTGGTGCCGAAGTTGCGATAGCCCTCGATCCGCTGCTTCGACAGCTTGATGTCGCGCGTGCCCGACAGGATGGCCATGGTGAAGCGCAGCGGATCAGCGCCCAGCTCGTCGATGATGCCGAGGGGGTCGATGACGTTCCCCTTCGATTTGCTCATCTTCTGGCCCTTCTCGTCGCGCACGAGGCCATTGATGATGACGCGCTTGAACGGCACCTCGCCCATGAAGTGCTGGCCCATCATCATCATCCGGGCGACCCAGAAGAAGATGATGTCCGCCGCCGTGACCAGGTCGCTGGTCGGATAGAAGCGCTCCAGGTCCACGGTCTTCTCGGGCCAGCCCATGGTCGAGAACGGCCACAGGGCCGAGGAGAACCAGGTGTCGAGAACGTCCTCGTCCTGGGTCAGGGCGACCTCGGAATCATAGTCGGCCATCGCCTGTTCGCGGGCGTCCTCCTCCGTCTCGGCGACATAAATCTCGCCGTTCGGACCATACCAGGCCGGGATGCGGTGCCCCCACCACAGCTGGCGCGAGATGCACCACGGCTCGATGTTGCGCAGCCATTCGAAATAGATCTTCTCGTACGATTTCGGCTCGAACACCGTATCGCCCTGCTCCACCGCCTTCAGCGCGGGCTGGGCCAGGACCTTGGCATCGACGTACCACTGGTCTGTCAGCCGCGGCTCGATAACGACGCCGGAGCGGTCGCCATGCGGGACGACATGTTTGGTTTTCTCGATCTCGCGCAGCCAGCCCTCTTCCTCGGCGCGGGCGACGATAGCTTTGCGCGCGGCGAAACGGTCTTGCCCGACGTAGTCCGCAGGCACGTCGGGCGTATCGACGTCCGTGATGCGTCCGAAAGCGTCGAGGATATTCAGCGACGGAAGACCCGCCCGCTTGCCCACGCCGAAGTCGTTGAAATCATGCGCTGGCGTGATCTTCACCGCGCCCGAACCCTTGGTCGGATCGGCATAATCGTCGGCGACGATGGGGATGCGACGACCGGTGATCGGCAGGGTCACGAACTTGCCGACCAGTCCGACATAGCGTTCGTCATCCGGATGCACCGCCACAGCGGTGTCGCCCAGCATGGTCTCGGGCCGGGTCGTGGCGACGACGATGAAGTCGCGCGTCTCCCACTCCGTCGCCTTGCCGTCCTCGTCGAAGGCGACCGGATGCTCATAGGTGACGCCATCGGCCAGCGCATAGGCGAAGTGCCAATAGGCGCCGTCCACCTCGCGCTGCTCGACCTCCAGGTCCGAGATGGCGGTCTGGAAATGCGGGTCCCAGTTCACCAACCGCTTGTCGCGATAGATCAGGCCTTCCTTGTGCAGTTGCACGAAGACCTTGCGGACCGCGGCGTTCAGCCCCTCGTCCAGGGTGAACCGCTCGCGCGACCAGTCGCACGATGCGCCGAGGCGGCGCAGTTGACGCACGATGGTCCCGCCACTTTCGGCCTTCCATTCCCAGATTTTCTCGATGAAGGCGTCGCGGCCCATGTCGCGACGCCCCACATTGCCGGCGGCGGCCAGCTGGCGCTCCACCACCATCTGGGTGGCGATGCCGGCGTGGTCCGTGCCAGGCAGCCACAGCACCGCCTTGCCCTTCATCCGGTGATAGCGGGCAAGGATATCCTGCAGCGTATTGTTCAGTGCATGGCCGATATGCAGGCTGCCGGTCACGTTGGGCGGCGGAATGACGATCGAATAGGCCTCGGCGGCGCCGTCGGTGCGGGGCGCGAACAAGCCGCTCTCTTCCCACTGGGCGTAAAGGCGGGGCTCGGCGGCCTGGGGTTCGAAAGTCTTCTCAAGCATTGGCGTCTGGTCTTTTGCAAAATGCGAAAGGGCGGCCCCTTCAGGAGCCGCCCCTCGGATTAGTCTGGGCTGAAGCGAAGGGCTAGGCGCTGCGCGCGATGCGTTCGACTTCCTTTTGTACCGCCGCCTGGACGATGCCGGGCAGGTTGTTGTCCAGCCAGTCCTTCAGCAGCGGGCGCAGCATCTCGGCGACCATGGCCTCGACCGTGTTGCCGCTGACGAAGGGCAGGTCGCCCGAGGCCGACGGAGCCGGCTCAGGCTTCTTGAAGCTGGCGGCTAGGCCCGCAAAGGCCGAGGCCGCACTGGCGGCGGCGCTGTCGCCGACCAAGGTGTCATAGGCCGGGGCCGGCTCGGGAGCCGATTCGTAAGCCGGCGCGGGTTCAGGCTCGGGCTGATAGGGCGGGGGCGAATGCTCGACCACGTCCAGATCGCCGATGGTCTCGGCCGGCGCTTCATAGCGGTCGGTCAGTTCCAGCACATCGTCTTCGACGGCGGCGGGTTCCGGCGTCGGCTCGACCGGGGCGGCGAAGACGGTTTCGGCCGCGATCGGCTCGGGAACCGGCTCAGGCGTGGCTTCCGGCATCGCGGCCGCCGGCGTTTCGGCCGGGGCCTCGTCTTCGGAGATGATCCGGCGAATCGACGCCAGAATCTCTTCCATGGTCGGTTCCTGGGCGGACTGATCGGTCATGGCGCAACCTTGGGCGAGGCCTGGGGTAGAAGGGGTTGGGCGCCGAGCGATGGATCGCTCGAAACCTGTGCCTTGTCGTCGCATCTTCGTCCGTCGGAATCAACGGGCGGTTTCCGTCCGTATTCGACGCGGTCAGTTCTGCGGCGCCGTGCGCACGACCTCGCCCTTGAGCTGAGCGTCGATCGGCGCGTCGGCGGTGTCCGGCGTGGTCACGATCGGCGGCGAGGCCACGCGGTCCAGCGTCTCGATCACGCCGTCCCACGGCAGGCCGCCGCGTCCCTTGACCTGGTCGTAGTTCGCAGCCGGATCATAGACCTCGATCGTCGGGTTGAGCGCCGGGCCTTCCAACTGGCCCATGGCGGCCAGCAGCGAAGCGCGGGCAACGTATTCGGCGGCGCGGGCGCTGGCGACCGAAGTCTGGGCATTGCGCAAGGCCAGTTCCTGATTCAGCACGTCCAGCGTGGTGCGCAGGCCGACCTGGGCTTCCTGGCGCACGCCTTCGGCCGCGACCGATGCGGCGCGAACCGCTTCTGTGCCGGCGGCGACCGTGGCGCGGGTCGACAGCACCTGGGCATAGGCCGAGCTGACATTCTGCAGCACGGTGCGGCGCTCACCCTCGATGCCGATCTGGGCCGCGTTGGCGCGCTCCAAAGCCTGGGCGACACGCGAGCGGTTCAGACCGCCGGTGAAGAGCGGCACGGACAGGGTGGCGCCGGCGGTGAAGCTGCGGCGATCGGCCAGTTCGCCCAGGTCGCCCAGATCATTGGTCGATCCGCCATAGGAGGCGGTAGCGCGCACCGACGGCAGATATTCCGAACGGGCGGCGGCGACGGCGGCCTCGGCGCTTTGCAGTTGATAGGTTGCGGCGAGCACAGCGGGATTGCGCTGCAACGCCGTCTCGATGGCGACGTCGAAGTCGCCGGGAACCTCCGGCAAGACCGGCGCGGCTTCCAGATCGGCCGGCGACTGTCCGACGACGGCGGCGTAGGCGGCGCGCGACGTGGACAGCTGGGCCTGGGCGTTCGCCAGGTCGGCTTCGGACTGCGCCTGCGAAGCTTCGGCCTGAGCCACGTCGGTGCGGGTGATCTCACCGACTTCAAAACGGGCGCTGGTTTCTTCCAGCTGGCGTTGCAGCACCGTCAGGTTCTCCTGGCGGATACGCAGGATTTCCATGTCGCGGGTGACGTTCACATAGGCCTGGATCACCGACAGCATGACCGACTGTTCGATCTCACGCAGGTTCTCACGGCCGGCCAGGACGCTGGCGCGGGCTTGGTCGATGGCGCGCGAGGTGCGACCGGCGGTCCAGACATTCTGACTGACGCTCACGCCGACATTGGCGCCTTCGGTTTCGGACGATGAGGTCGTGACCTGGGTATCGGGTATGCCGTCTCCGTTCGTATCGACGAACTGGGTCACGGCGGGAAAGTCGCTGCGGGTATAGTCCACGCCGGCCGAGGCGCCGATGGTCGGGCGCAGGCCCGACCGCGCCTGAACCACCGTCTCGTCCAGCGCACGCTGGTTGGCGCGCTGGGCCAGCAGGTTGGGGTTGGTCCGATAGGCCAGGGCGATGGCGTCCTGCAGCGTCTCGGCCCAGGCCGGCGCGCCCAGACCGGTCATCACGGCGACCACAGCGGCCGAAGCCAGCACACGCGAGCGTTTCAACATTGTCCGTCCTTGCGTGACGCTCCGAAGAACGCCCGAATGTTTTCTCAAGCGTAACTGCGGCCTGACCGAACCACACGCCAGTTAAGTTTTCTTCACGGTTGCGAACGGGATTTCCGCCGCAACCGCGCGTCTCTTTGGTCTTACAGCGCGAAAGTGGGGGCGGGCTTCAGCTCGGCAAGGACCGCTGGCGACGAATCAAACAGTTCGCGGCGCGACAGCCCTTCGCGCGTCTGAACATACAGGGCCGCCTTGCCGATGCCGCCGCGGCGTTCGACCACGACGATCCGGCCGCCGGGACGCAGGGCCGCGCCCCACGATTCGGGCAGGCTGTCGACGCCGCCTTCGGAAATGATCAGATCCCATCCTTCGCCGCTCGGCTGAGCCAAGGGCGCGCCGACCGTGGTTACGCCCGCTTCGGACAGGGCCTCGCCGACCACGGCGAAAACGGCGTCGTCCGACTCCTGAGCCGTGACACTGACACCCATACGGGCCAGCAGGGCGGCGGCATAGGGCGCGGCGATCGCCAGGGCCTTCTCGCCTTCGCGTGCATCGGCCGCTTGCAGCAGCTTGGCGACGTCGCGCGCAGGCATCAGGCGGCGCTCGCCCGCGATCACCACCGATTCTTCGGAATAGGCGGCGAAGGCGCGATCAGGCGCGCAGAACTTCTCACGCGGCACAGCCATCATGGCCAGGTGAATCGCGCGATCCGTCACGTCGTTCACTCGCACCTGCGAGTCGACCATGGCCTTGCGCTCTGCGGTGAAATCCATCTGTAGGCAGCCTTCAACGATAATCCGGGAGGAAATCTCGCGCGCTTATAGGTCCGTGCGTTGCAGCGGACAATCCGATCTGATAGCGAACGCCCCTCGCGATGACCGCCCCCGAGAAATCGGGGACAAAAAGCGGCCTGATGGCGGAGTGGTGACGCAGAGGACTGCAAATCCTTGCACCCGGGTTCGATTCCCGGTCAGGCCTCCATCGCGACGATACGGACGAAGGCCGCCCCTCGGGGCGGCCTTCGCGTTTTCAGCTTCCAGCAAGCGCCGTCGTCGTCAGGTGATGAAGCGCAACCGCACTGGTCGCCGCGACATTCAGCGAATCGAACCCGCCCGCCATAGCGATGCCGATCGGCCGGCAACGGTCGATCAAATCCTTGGGTAGCCCCGGCCCTTCTGACCCCAGCATCAGAGCGACCGGTCCGGCGCGCCTGTAGTCCGAAAGCCGCTCGGTCGCCGAAGGCGTCAGCGCCAACACCTCGACGCCGGCCCGCTGCAGGGCCTCGATAATGTCTGTCGCGCCGGCCACGACGAACGGCGTGCGCAGCACCGCGCCGACCGAAACGCGAATCGCCTTGCGGTAAAAGGGGTCGCAGCAGGTCGGATCAAGCAGCACCGCCGTGGCGCCGAACGCGGCGGCGTTCCTGAACAAGCCGCCGACATTGTCGTGGTTGCCGATCCCGCTGGCCACAACGAACACGTCCTGCGGCCTGATATCCGCCAGCATTTTGTCCAGCGACAGCGGCTCGGGCTTTTGGCCCAAGGCCAGAATGCCCCGGTGCAGTTCGAAACCCGCGATTTGGTCCAGCACGGCTTGGCCCGCAACATAGACGGGCGTCGCGGGCGGCAGAGACGTGATGACATCGCCCAAGGCCGCAACGCGCTTTTCCGCCAGCAGCAGCGACAAGGGCCGGCAGCGCGACGCCGCCGACGCCAGTCCACGCACCACCACCTCCCCTTCCGCGATGAACAGTCCTTGACGACCCGTCAGATCGCGCTCTCGGATATCGCGATAGGCCGCAACACGCGGGTCTGCGGGATCGTCGATAAATATCGTTTCGATTGGCTCGTTTTCCCATTGCAAGATCGGAACAGCCGCTGCTATACGCCCGCCTCCCGAGCAGATGTTCCGCAGTAGCTCAGTGGTAGAGCAGCCGACTGTTAATCGGCTGGTCGTAGGTTCGAATCCTACCTGCGGAGCCACTCGGGGTAAAGACTGAGGCCAGACAAGGCGTTAGGTCAAAAACTTTCCATAATACCTGATCCTTCTCGCACGACGACCGAGCTGCTGGGCGCGGACGTGCCGCGATCTGGTGTCGCTTTGACGCACACCGCCCCTGTCCGTAGATCAAAGCGAACCTTGGCCAACCTTGAGCGTTGGCAAAGCTATTCCTCACGATCCAGGAGAGACGCCCCGCCTCGATGTCCATCAGCTTCCTTCTCGTCGTCATCCTGGTCCTGCCGTTCCTTGGCGCCATCGTCGCGTCCGGCTTGCCGCGTCACGCACGCACCTCCGCCGCCATCCTGTCGTGGGTCGTGGCCTTGGTCAGCCTGGGGTGTCTGGCCGCGCTATGGCCAATGTTCCAGGACGGTGAGACGCTGCGCTACGAAATCCCGTGGCTGCCGTCGCTGGGCGTCAATCTCGTGTTGCGACTGGACGGACTGTCGTGGCTATTCAGCGCCCTGATTTTGGGGATCGGCGCCTTGGTGGTGCTTTACGCCCGCTACTACATGTCTCCGAAGGATCCGGTGCCGCGGTTCTTCTCCTTCCTGCTGGCCTTCATGGGCGCGATGCAGGGGGTGGTGCTGTCCGGCAATCTGATCCAGTTGGTGGTCTTCTGGGAGCTGACCAGCCTCTTTTCCTTCCTGCTGATCGGCTATTGGCACCAGAACCCCGCCGCGCGCGAAGGGTCGCGCATGGCGCTGACCGTGACGGCCACTGGCGGCATCGCCCTGCTGGTCGGCATGATTCTGATCGGACGGATCGTCGGCAGTTACGACCTCGATGTCGTCTTGGCGTCACGTGAGGCGATTCAGACCAGCCCGCTGTATCTCCCGGCGCTTATTCTGCTGCTGCTCGGCGCGATGACCAAGAGCGCGCAGTTTCCGTTCCACTTCTGGCTGCCGCGCGCCATGGCCGCGCCGACGCCGGTCAGCGCCTATCTGCACTCCGCCACCATGGTGAAGGCTGGGATCTTCCTGCTGATCCGCTTCTGGCCCGTCCTGGCGGGGTCCGAGAGCTGGTATCTGATCGTCGGCGGCATGGGTCTGGCGACGCTGCTGCTCGGCGCCTGGTGCGCCATCTTCCAGCATGATCTCAAAGGCCTGCTGGCCTATTCGACGATCAGCCATCTGGGCCTGATCGTGCTACTGCTGGGACTGGGCAGTCCTCTGGCCTGTATCGCGGCCATCTTCCACACAGTGAACCACGCCACCTTCAAGGCGTCGCTCTTCATGGCCGCCGGCATCATCGATCACGAGGTCGGCACGCGGGATATGCGCAAGCTGAGCGGTCTTTTCCGCTTCATGCCTTTTACAGCGACCTTGGCCATGGTGGCCGCAGCCGCGATGGCGGGCGTGCCCCTGTTGAACGGCTTCCTGTCCAAGGAAATGTTCCTGGCCGAGGCGGTGGCCAGCGCCCATACGCACGGCCTGAACATGCTGCTGCCCGCCCTGGCCACCTTGGCCAGCGCCTTCAGCGTTCTGTATTCACTGCGTTTCATCCACGCGACCTTCTTCGGTCCGCCGCCGACAGAGCTGGATCGCATCCCGCACGAGCCGCCCGCCTGGATGCGCCGTCCCGTGGAGGTGCTAGTCGCCCTGTGCCTGGTCGTCGGCATTTTCCCGGCTGTAACGGTGGGGCCGTTCCTGAAGAGCGCCGCCGTTTCGGTGCTGGGCTTCGACCTGCCCTATTACAGTCTGGCCCTGTGGCACGGATTCAACCTGCCGCTGGTGCTGAGCCTTTTCGCCCTCGCCGGCGGCGTGGGTCTCTATGTCGTCTTCGGCAAACGCATCAACGCCAACCCGCGCGGCGGACCGTGGGGCTGGAAGCGTCTGAACGGCGGCTGGTTGTTCGAGCGAACCATGACCGGCCTGTTCAAGGGCTCGGAGGCGATGGTTCGTCTGTTGGGGGCCACACGACAACAGGCACAGCTGAGGGCCATCGTCTTGGTCGCCCTGCTGGCGGGCGGGCTGGCGGCGATCGGCGCCGGATTGGTGATCCGCCCGATCATGCCGACATTGACCCTGTCAAACTGGGCCTTCGCCGGTCTGTGGCTGCTCGGCGCCAGTTGTGCAGTCGCAGCGGCATGGCAGGCGAAATATCACCGACTGGCCGCCGTGGTTCTAATGGGCGGCGCAGGTCTGGCCAGTTGCCTGTCCTTCGTCTGGCTGTCGGCGCCGGATCTGGCCGTGACCCAACTGCTGGTCGAGGTCGTGACCACCGTCCTGCTACTGCTGGGTCTGCGCTGGCTGCCGAAGCGGCTCGAGACCATTCGCCTGCCACAGGCCATGGAGAAGCGGTCTCGCCGCCGTCGCCGCATCGACCTGATCATCGCCGCCGCCGTCGGCGCGGCCTTGGCGGCCATTTCCTACGCCGTCATGACGCGACCATCGATCGAGGGGATTTCGCGCTTCTTCGTCGAGCACGCCTATAAAGACGCGGGCGGGCGCAACATCGTCAACGTCATCCTGGTCGATTTCCGCGCCTTCGACACCTTCGGCGAGATCACGGTTCTGGGCATTGTGGGCCTGACCATCTTCGCCCTGCTGCGCCGCTTCCGTCCCGCCGACGACACCCTGTCAAATCCCAGTCAGCAGAGCGTGCAGGACGCCTCAGACCGCGATCACGAGACGCGATCGGAGGGCGACACGCTGAAGGAAACCATGCTGATCCCCCGCGTTGTCATGCGCTGGATCTTCCCCTTCATCATCCTGCTCGCCGTTCACCTGTTCCTGCGCGGGCACGACCTGCCGGGCGGCGGTTTTGCGGCGGGCGTGGCCCTGTCGATCGCCTTCATCCTGCAATATATGGCCTCGGGCGCCCGGTGGGTCGAAGAGCGGCTGGCCATCCGGCCCATCTTCTGGATCGGCGCGGGCCTGGTGATCGCCGCCATCAGCGGGATCGGATCGTGGCTGTTCGGTTATCCCTTCCTGACCTCCTGGTTCCAGTATGCCGACCTGCCGATCCTGGGACGCGTGCCCTTGGCCAGCGCCGTGCTGTTCGACTTGGGCGTGGTCGTTCTGGTCGTGGGTGCCACGGTCCTAACCCTCGTCGCCCTAGCGCACCAGTCGCTGCGCAAGCCCAAACAGAGAGACAACGAGGAGGGTGAGCTGTCATGATGGAGCTGGTTCTCGCCCTCGCCATCGGCGTGCTGTCGGCCTCGGGTGTCTGGTTGCTGCTGCGCCCGCGCACCTTCCAGGTGATCATGGGGCTGTCGCTGCTGTCCTATGCGGTCAACATCTTCATCTTCGCCATGGGACGGCTGAGGTCGGGCGTGCCGCCCGTGCTGGCGGGCGAGGTCTCCGACCCCGCGCGCTACACCGACCCCACGCCGCAGGCTCTGGTCCTGACCGCGATCGTCATCAGCTTCGCCCTGACGGCGCTGTTCCTGGTCGTCATTCTGGCCGCGCGCGGCATCACCGGCAGCGACCATGTCGATGGCAAGGAGCCGGACGCATGATCGACTGGAACGCCCATCTGATCATCGGCCCCATCGTCCTGCCGATGATCATCGCCTCAGCCATGCTGCTGCTGGACGAGCGTCGCCGAACGCTGAAGGCGGCGCTCAGCTTGAGCGCTATGGCCGCCATTCTGATCATGGCCTTGGTTCTGCTGCACGAAAGCGCAAACGGCGCCGTGGGCGGCGGCGATACTGCGCGGGTCTATCGCCTGGGATCGTGGGCTGCGCCCTATGGCATCGTCCTGGTGGCCGACCGGCTGTCGACGATGATGGTCGCGCTGACCAGCGTTTTGGGCGGATGCGCCCTGATCTTCGCCTTGGCGCGATGGGACCGGGCGGGGCCGCGCTTCCACGCCCTGTTCCTGCTTCTCATCATGGGGGTGAACGGCGCCCTGCTGACCGGCGACCTGTTCAACCTGTTCGTCTTTTTCGAGATCATGCTCGCCGCCTCGTACGGACTTGCCCTGCATGGGTCGGGCGAGGCGCGTGTGCGGGCAGGCGTGATCTATATCGCTGTCAATCTGACCGCGTCCTTGCTGTTCCTGATCGGCGTCAGCCTGATCTACGGGGTAATCGGCACGCTGAACATGGCGGATGTTGCAACGCGGGTTGCGACCATCTCAGTGGATGACCTGGGACTGTTTCATATCGGAGCGGCGGTGCTGGGCACGGCCTTTCTGATCAAGTGCGCCATGTGGCCCCTGGGCTTCTGGCTGACCCCGACCTATTCGGCGGCCAGCGCGCCGGCGGCGGCGGTCTTCGCCATCCTCTCCAAGGTCGGGGTCTATGTGGTCATCCGCCTCAGTCTGCTGCTGTTCGGCGCCGACGCGGGCGCCTCCGCCGGATTTGGCCTGACCTGGCTGTTCGTCGGCGGACTGGCGACCATAGCGTTCGGCACCTTCGGCCTGATCGCCTCTCGCGATCTGTCGCGCGCCGCCGGGTTCGGCGTGATGATTTCTTCCGGCACCGTTCTGGCCAGCCTGGGCGTCGGCGATGCGGCGACCCTCAGCGGCGCGCTCTTTTATCTGATCGGCTCCACCCTGGCCTGCGCAGCCCTGTTTCTGCTGGCCGAGATCCTCCAGCGTGGACGTGAGGCCGACGTCGGCGAGGCGCGCGCTGTTTTCGATGACGAATATCGTGATCCGTTCGACGACGAAGAGCGCAACGAGCCGGGCCTGGTCATCCCGGCGGCTGTCGCGGCCCTGGGCGGGGCCTTTCTGATCTGCACCCTGATGGTTGCCGGCCTGCCGCCTTTGGCCGGCTTCGTAGGGAAACTTTCTATGATCAGCGCCTTGGTCGGCGTTGGCGATGCGGCGGCCTGGACGCTGGCAGCCGTGCTTTCCGTGTCCAGCCTCGGCGCCTTGATCGGCCTGACCCGCCTTGGCGTCGGCGCCATCTGGACGCGCGACGAGGATGCGCCGGCCTTCGTCGTGGGTGCGGCCGAGCTGACGGCGGTCGCCGCCCTGCTCGGCGCCTGCGTGTTCCTGGCCATCTTCGCCGGGTCCGCCCTGATCTACACCGACCACACGGCGGCCTGGCTGGCCGAACCGCAAGGCTATATCCATGCCGTCCTGGGTGGAGGCGGCCGATGAGACGCATCCTCCCCTACCCCATCCTTTCACTAGGCCTGTTCGTCGCCTCGATCCTGCTCAGCGCCTCGGTCGCGCCGCCGTCTCTGGCGCTCGCCGTGCTGCTGGCCCTGCTGGCGCCGATCATCATGTTGGCGCTGGGCGTGGATCGCGTGCGGGTGAAGGCGCCAATGGCCATAATGCGGCTCGCCATCGACGTCATCGGCGACATCGTGCGCTCCAACTGGGCGGTGTCGCACATCATTCTGGGGCGGCGACGGCATGAGCGCACATCCGGCTTCATCCATATCCCGCTGGACCTGCGGGACCGATACGGCCTGGCGGTCCTGGCCATCATCATCACCTCGACGCCCGGCACCTTGTGGGTCGAGTATGAGTCCGCCACCGGTCGTCTGCTGCTGCACGTGCTGGATCTTGTGGATGAAGAGACCTGGGTGCGGCTGATCAAGGATCGCTACGAGCGCCGGCTGATGGAGATTTTCGAATGACGGCGGCGGTGCTGACCTGGGGCCTGGGCCTGGCCCAGCTGATGCTGATCTGCGCCATGGGCCTAGCGGCATGGCGGATCATTCACGGTCCGCGCGCCCAGGATCGCGTCTTGGGCATGGACACGCTTTATCTGAACGGCATGCTGCTGGTGGTGGTGTTCGGCATCCGCACCAACAGCCAGCTTTATTTCGAGGCCGCGCTGGTGATCGGCATGTTGGGCTTCGCCGCCACCGTGGCCCTGGCCAAGTTCCTGATGCGCGGCGAGGTGATTGAATGACCCAAGCTGACGTTCCCGCATGGGCCGCCATCATCGTCGTCGCCCTGGCCGTCATCGGCTCGGGCCTTTCGCTACTGGGCGCGGTTGGGCTGGTTCGGCTGAAAACCTTCTACGAGCGCGTCCATGCCCCGACACTTGGGGCCACGCTAGGCATGGCGCTGGTCCTGCTGGCCTCAATCGTCTGGTTCACGACCGTCGAGCGGCGTTTCATGCCGCGCGAAATCCTGATCGGCCTGTTCCTGACTGTCACGACCCCGGTCACCCTGATCCTGCTCGCCCGCGCCGCCCTGTTCCGTGATCGCACCGACAGGGTCAAAGACACGCCGAGGAAGGGCTGATCGGCCGGCGAAAAAGAAGCCCGGCGGGGGCGCCGGGCTGCAAGCAGGTTCGGTGATGGTGTCCCTGAGGACGGCCCATTCCTTAACCGAAACGGATTCCAGATCGTTAAGTGCGTTCAGTCCGGCAGCCAAGTCGTCTGACGTCCCGCTGGATCGACGGGCCATGTGATCCGCCAGCCCGCCCCCGCCCGCTCGATCACGAAGCTCCCAGCCGCGCCCGCGCCCGGATAGTCGAAGCGCTTGCCATTCACCGTGATCGTCGCCGGACCCGACTGTCCGATGACCGCCCGCCAGCGGCCGCGCCCGATCGCCGTCGGCGCCATATCTGCGCCGTTGATATTGACCGAGGGAGCCGCCCCATTTGTCCGGCCTGAAACCATCAGAGTCGCACCGTCCGAATCCACCGCATCCAGCCCTTCGGCGCCATCGAGGCGAACAGTCGGTTGGCCAGCGGCAATCAGGGTGACGGGACCGGCCCCGCCCTGGATCACTACCAGGGTCTCGGGCGAGACGGCTGCGTCCTCGCCCACCTGCACCTCGGGCGTAAAGCGCACATCGCCGCTCAGAGGCGGCAGTCGCAGTTCGAAACGCCCCGCGCCGTCCGCCGTCGTCGCCACGGCCGCAGCATCCGGCGCACGCAGCACAACGCGCGCATTGGGCCCCGCCCCGCCGCGCAGCACCAGGACGCCGTTGTCGCGCGTCACGCCGTCGATCTGGGGCGGGCGAACCCAAGGTGAGGCCTCGTCGGCGCCCGTTGGCCCCGCCACGCCGCCCTGCTGATCGGAGCAGGCTGCGGCAGCCAGGACCGCGACACACGCGACCATCATCCGACGTTTCATCCTGCGCCTCTACGATATAGGACTGGCGACCCAGCGGCTCGAGCCTGTGTTAGCTTGAGCGCCGTCGGTTTGGCCATGGCCAGGCCGCCTATTCGTTTTCTTCGAGGCTTCATGTCCCTGCCCCCCGTTTCGTTCCTGCCGTTCGACGGCTCTTCCGTCTGCCTGTTCTGCGGCGCATCCGAGACCGCCGACCCTTCCTATACCGAGGCGGCCTACGCCTTCGGCAAGGCGGCGGCCGAGGCCGGCTGGCGGCTGGTCTATGGCGGCGGCGGCGTAGGCCTGATGGGGGCCTCGGCGCGCGGCGCGCATGAGGCGGGCGGCCGGGTCGTCGGCATCATGCCGGCCTTCCTGCGCAGCCGCGAACGCCTGTTCGACGAGGTCGAAACCGTCGTCGTCACTTCGATGCACGAACGCAAACAACTGATGTACGACCAGTCCGACGCCTTCGTGGTCGCGCCCGGCGGCATCGGCACCCTGGAAGAGGTCGTGGAGTTGCTGTCTTGGAAGCGGCTGGACCTGCACCACAAGCCGGTCGTCTTCCTGAACCTGAACGGCTTCTGGAACGGCTTCTTCAACTTGATGAAGCACAGCGTCGCAGAAGGAATGACGCCGCCGTCGTTCCTGGACGCCTGGACCGTCGCCGAAACCGTCGAAGAGGCGATGGCGCAGGTTCAGGCCGGCGGCGATGCGCCGCAATTGAAACATGATCATCGATAAGTGATCATCGCTCATAATCCACTGCGCACGTCTTGACAGTTTTTATCGAAAACTGACATGGGAGCGCAGCGGCATGACGCCGTTCTTCATTTCGGAGAGTTTCCAATGCGCGCTCTGCTGATCGCCGCCGCCCTGTTCGTCGCCGCCCCTGCGGTCGCCCAAGCCCCCGCCGCCACCAGCCTGACGCTGGCCGACGCCGCCAAGGCGCCCGCACGCGCCACCATCATCGACGGTGCTCGTTGGTCCTGCGAAGGCGCGACCTGCACCGCTGCTGGCGGCACGGAACAGCCCGCGACGCGCGCCTGCCGTCGCGTGGTTCAGAAGTTCGGTCCCGTGACCGCC
>NZ_DLTK01000066.1:25723-26205 GCF_002500885.1 Brevundimonas sp. UBA7838 | reverse complement strand
CTCCGGCGGCGCAGGCGAAGCGCAGCGCCTCGGCCGGGTCCATGCCTTCCAGCAAAGCCACCGTGATGGCGGCGACGAAGGCGTCGCCTGCACCCGTCGCATCCACCGCCTCGACGGCCGGCGGGGTCGCCCAGGCCATTTCGACGCCGCGCTGATACATGGCCGCGCCTCGGGCGCCCTTGGTGACGACGACCCGTCCCCCGCCCCGGTGCAGGCCGTCGCCATAGAAGGCCGCCTCGGTCTCGTTGACGACGATCAGGTCGGCGCGGCGCAGCAGCAGTTCCGACACCGGCGCGGCGGGCGCCAGATTGGCGCAGACGAAGCCCGTCGCCCGGCCCACCGCCGCCTCGACCGTCTCGATCGGCAGCTCCAGCTGCACGATCAGCGCGCCCTCGATCCGCTGCGGCAGCTGTTCAGGGGTGACCATGTGGTTGGCGCCGGCCGCGACCACGATCTGGTTCTCGCCGGTCGGATCGACGGCG
>NZ_DLTK01000066.1:0-25511 GCF_002500885.1 Brevundimonas sp. UBA7838 | reverse complement strand
CCGGTCGGATCGACGGCGATCAGGGCCACGCCCGTCGGGGCCGCCACATCCACCTCCACCCCCGCCAGATCGACGCCCAGATCCTCCATCAGGGCCAAGGCCTCGCCGGCCATGGCGTCATTGCCGACCCGCCCGATCAGGCTGGCCTCTGCCCCCAGTTTCTCGGCCGCCAGAGCCTGGTTGGCGCCCTTGCCGCCGGGATGCCGCGCCAGGGTCGCCCCGGTCACCGTCTCGCCCGGCGCCGGCAGTTGGGGCGCGGTGGCCACCAGATCCAGATTGATCGAGCCGACGACGGTCACCCTCATGCGCCGGCCTCCAGCGGCTCAACCTCCAGAGCTTGGGCCTTCAGCTTGGCGACGATCAGGTCGAACACCCCTTGCGCATCCGCCGCGACCGCCCAGCGATGCCGCGCCGTCGCCGGATCGATCCGGAACTCCACCGCCGTATGCCCGCGCGTCAGGTCCGAACCCGTCTCCACCTCGATCCGGCAGGGCTTCGTCTCGAACAGGTCGGGCTTGATCAGCCAGGCGATGGGACACGGGTCATGCAACGGGGCCGCATCCCACCCCACGATATTGCGCTCCACCCGCTGCGAGAACCGCAGCGTCGACGCCGCCGCCCGCGCGGCCTCGCTGTCGATGGCCTCTATCGCCACGATCCGGTCCTCGGTCGCGCGCACCTGATGGGTCGCGTCCAGGCCGAAGGCGACCACCTGACAGCCCGATCCGAACACCACCGCCGCCGCATCCGGATCGGCCCAGATGTTGAACTCGGCGGATGCGGTGACATTGCCGCCTTCCGACCGCGCCCCGCCCATGACGACCACCGGCCCCAGCCGTTCGGCCAGCCGCCGATCACGCCGCATCGCCAGCGCCAGATTGGTCATCGGCCCCAGGACGGCGATGGCGACCGAGCCTTCAGGCCGGCTCATCACCAGATCGACGATGGCGTTGGCGGCCGGCCCGTCGCCGACGATCCCCGTCGGTTCGAACGGCTCCAGATCGCCCAGACCCTCGGCCCCGTGAAACTCGCCCGCGCCCGCCGGCGGACGTTTCAGCGGCCGCTCGGCCCCGCCGAACACCGGCACCTCCTCGCGCCCGGCGATCTGGCGGATGATGCGCGCATTGCGCTGGGTCTTGGCGCCGCGAACATTGCCCCCGACCGTGGTGACGGCCAGCAACTCCAGCTCGGGCGCGGCGAAGGCCAGAAACAGCGCCACGGCGTCATCCACGCCGGGGTCGCAATCGATGATCAGGGACTGAATAGACACCGCCCATGACTAGGCAGGCCCGACGCGCGGAGCAAGCCGCAACCGCGCCTCAACCCGACACGCCTCCACGCACGCCTTCACACACGCTTGGGCCAGCACCTCGGCCGAATCCGTCAGGGGCGCGGCGGCGTCTTCGGCGCGCAGCAACAGCGGAACCTCGGTGCAGCCGGCGATCAGCCGATGCGCGCCCGCATCCGCCAAGACCTGCGCCAGCCGCAACATCCCCGCCCGCGCCGCCTCGCCGACATCGCCGCGCTTGACCCCATAGACCAGCGCCATGAAGGCCTCGCGGTCCGCGCCCTCCAGCAGCACCGTCTCGACCCCGCGCGCCGCCAGCGCCTGCGTGTAAAGCCGCTCGCCCCCCGGCGTCGCCAGCACGCCGATCCGCTTAAATCCAGAGGCCGCCGCCGCATCCGCCGTCGCCGCGATCATGTCGATAAAGCGCAGGCCCTTCGCCGCGCACACATCCCGGATCCCGCCCGCCTGGGCGTGGGCGGTGTTGCAGGGCATGGCGATCACCTCGGCCCCCGCCGCCGCCAATCCCTCGGCCATCTGTCCCAGCACCACTTCGGCCTCGCCCGGCCGCGTGTTGCGATCGGGCACCTGGGGGTTCAGGTCCATCACCACCCGGATGTGATCGGCGTCGCCATCCGCCGGCGTCAGCGCCTGCACCCGCGCCAGAAACGCCACCGTCGCCGCCGGTCCCATGCCGCCGATCACGCCCAGGATCTTGCTCATCGCATCACGCCCCACCCCACGACCGCCGCGGCGGCCAGAACTGCCGGCACGGCGTAGCGGCTCTTCCAAGCCCACGCCACCGCCAGGGCGCCCGCAAAGATCGCTGCAGCCGCCGCCATCGACGGCGCCCGCTGCAAGGTCGCCCAGCCCAGCTCCACGCTGGTCGCAGCGATGATCCCTACGACGGCGGCGGCGACCCCGGCCAGACCATCGTACAGCCGCCGGTCCTCGACCACCGCCTCCAGCCGCTCATAGAAGATCATCGAAAAGGCGAAGGCGGGCGCGAACACGCCGGCCGTCATCGCCAGCGCCCCGCCCCAGCCCGCGACCACGAAGCCGACGAAGGTGCAAAAGATCACCAGCGGCGCCGGGATCACCCCCGCAAAGGCGATCCCGTCCAGAAACGCCCCATCGTCGATCAGCCCGCGCCCCACCGTATCGGCGCGCACATAGGGGATGGCGGTATAGGCGCCGCCGAACGTCAACAGCCCCGCCTTCAGCCCCGTCCAGAACATCGCGGCTGCGCCCACGTCGCCCCCCTGCCCCGACGCCTGTCCCAAGACCGGCCCGCCGTCCCCCAGCCCATGCATCGCCAAGGCTGCGAGAACCGCCAGCGCCACGACCCCGCCCGCCAAGCCGACCCGCCCGGCCCGGGCCAGCACATAGACCGCCCCGCCCGCCGCCAGCACGATCCAGAACGCCGCACCCGCCAGGGTCGCCGCAAAGCCGACGACGGCGACGGCCCACAGCCAGCGATCCTCCAGGATATGCGATCCGATCTTGCAGACGGCGCGCACGATCACCGCGACCACCGCCGCCTGAACACCCAGGAACGCCCAGGCCAGCAGGCCCACGACCGGCGACAGCGCCACATAGGCCCATCCGATCCCCAGCATCAGGGTCAGCCCTGGCAGCATGAACCCCAGGCCCGCCAGCAGGCCGCCGATCCGCCCCCGCGCCCGCATGCCCATGTGCACGCACAGCTCGTGCGCCTCCGGCCCCGGCAGCACCTGCAACACCGCCAGCAGCCGGTTGAACCGCGCGCTGGACATCCACCCGTCCTGATCGACCAGCTCGCGCCGGATCATCGCGATCTGCGCCACCGGCCCGCCAAACGCCAGCAGCCCGAACCGCAGGAACCGCAGAAACACCGCCGCCAAAGACAGCGCCGGCGGGACAGGTTCGATCTCGCGCACCGTCACCCGCCGCCCCCGTCTTCACCGCCTCGAGCCCGCGCGATCCGATAGGGCCCCGCACGCATCGCCAGCGGCCGCCCCTTCCAGCTCAGTCGCACCGCGCCCTCGTTCACCAGGGCGTCCACCGCAGCATGAACGTCAGGCATCGCCTCGCGCCACGCGCCGTCTTCGCCCGCGACCGCCCGCGCGACCTCGCTGGGGCAGACGGTGGCGTCCTCGGCCCGGGCGGCCAGCAGGGCCAGCGTCGCCTCGCGCGAGTCCATGACGGACGGCGCGCCTACAGCGCGCCTTCGATCTCGGTCTGATAGCCGAACAGCCCCTGCGCCCCGCCGGTGTGCAGGAACACCACCGTCTCGCCCTTGAACCGGCCGGCGCGCGCCAGGGCGATCAGCCCCTTCATCGCCTTGCCGGAATAGACCGGGTCCAGCACGATCCCGTCCAGACGCGCGGCCAGGGTCATGGCGTCGATTACGCCTTGGTCGATCAGGCCATAGCCCTCGCCGACATAGTCGCAGTCGGCGACCACCTGCTCGCGCGTCACCCGTCCCGTCTGCCCCAGCAGGGCGGCCGTCTCCTCGGCCAGTTTGAAGACGTTCGCCTCCTGCCTGTCCTTGGGCGCCCGCACTCCGATGCCCAGCACGGGAATGTCCGCCCCCATGACCGCCAGCCCGGCGACCAGACCCGCATGGGTGCCCGCGCTGCCCGTCGCCGTCACGATCCGGTGGACCTCCAGATCCATCTCATCGGCCTGGACCACGATCTCGCGCGCGCAATCGACATAGCCCAAAGCCCCCGTAGGGTTCGATCCGCCGCCGGGAATGACATAGGGCTTGCCGCCCCGCGCCCGCACCTCGGCCGCCGTCTTCTCCAGCTCGGCGACCATGTCCGTCCCGCCCGGCACGGTGCGCAGGGTCGCGCCGAACAGCCGGTCCAGCAGCACGTTGCCGTTGCCGACATAGTCCGTCGCCTTGGACCCCGTCCGCTCTTCCAGAATGATCTCGCAGGCCAGACCGTGCGCGGCGGCCGCCGCCGCCGTCTGGCGCACATGGTTCGATTGCACCGCCCCTTGCGTCACCAGCGTGTCGGCGTCCTCTTCGAACGCCGCGCCCAGCAGGAACTCCAGCTTCCTCGTCTTGTTGCCGCCGCCCGCCAGGCCGGTGCAGTCGTCGCGCTTGATCCACAGATCCAGACCCAACTCTTCCGACAGACGGGGCAGCGGCTCCAGCGGCGTCGGCAGATGGGCCAGGCGGATGCGGGCGAAACGGGCGAGATGCATGGGACGGTTTCCTGTTCGCCGTCTTGATAGCCCGCGCCCGTGACATTCAAAAGCGTCCAGCCCCAGCCGCCGCCCCTTCGCGCGCCCTCGGTCTCAGCCCGGCGCGCCGGCCTCGGCCACACGCGTCGGGGCGACGAAGGCGGCGTCGCACAGGGCCTGGGCGAAGGCGTGGGACGTGACCGCCTGCCGGTCCATCAGGGCGTCCAGCACCCCGGCCCCCGCATCCACCGTCACGACCAGCGGATAACGTCCGACCACCTGACCGGCCTGCGCCGGATCGCGAAGCTCGGCGGTCGCACGCATCCGGTGTTCGGCGCGATCGCCGGCCAGAATGGCCAGGCGCGGCGCCCGGCTCAGCGCCTCGACATGGATGCTCAGGTTCAGCCGATGCCGGCCGCCGGCGCACAGCCCCATTTCGTTCAGCACCTCGTCGTTGAAGGTGTCGGCGAAGTCGTCCTCGGCGTCCAGCCAGCCGGTCGTGGTTGTGACGCTGCCGATCCGCGCCTGCTCGGCCATGGCTGGCGACAGGGCCATCGGCGCGCCGCCGACATCCACCGAGGCGCAGGCCGTCAATCCCGCGCACGCCATGATCGCCAAGATGGCGGCCGTCTTGATCTGTTTCATCGTTCCCTCTCCCTAGAGCTGACACCAAGCTTGGCTGCGAATGAACGCCGCCTGAACGCCGTTCGACCAGCGGTCCGGAGCCAAAGCCGACGTCCAAGCGTTGCCGTCGCATGACCGCCGCCGCGCCCCCTTTGGATCTGCAACGCGAGCGCGCCTATGTCCGCGATCTGGGCCGCGCCTTCGCCGGCGCCCTGGTGTTCAACATCCCGCTGTTGATGACGATGGAGATGTGGGCTCAGGGCGTGATCATGGACCGCTGGCGGTTGCTGACCTTCATCGTCGCCGGCCTGCCGCTGCTTTACGGCCTGGCCTATTACGCCGGCTTCTCCAAGCGACGCGGGCCGGTCAACGATGCGCTGGACACCGCCGTGGCCTTGGCGGTCGGCTTCATCACCGCCTCGGTGCTGCTGATCCTGTTCGGCGTCGTCGAATGGGACGCGCCGCCGCGCGAGGGCCTGGGCATGGTCGCGCTTCAGGCCATTCCCGGCGCCATGGGCGCGCTTCTGGCCCGGCGTCAGCTCAGCGGCGACGGCGGGGGCGACACCGATGAAGATCAGGCCTCCTATTTCGGCGAACTGTTCCTGATGGCGGCCGGCGCCCTGTTCTTCGCCCTGAACGTCGCCCCGACCGAGGAGATGATCCTGATCGCCTACAAGGCGACGCCCGCCCACATCCTGGCCCTGATCGCCGTCTCAATCCTTCTACTCCACCTGATCGTCTTCAAGGCGGGCTTCGCCGGTCAGGAAGAGGCCGATCATCCGATCAAGGCCTTCCTGCATTTCACCCTGCCCGGCTACGCCATCGCCCTGGCCGTCAGCCTGTTCACCCTGTTCCTGTTCGGCCGCACCGACGGCCATGCCGTCGCCGGCGTGGTCCAGACCATGGTCGTCCTGGGCTTCCCCGCCGCCATCGGCGCCGCCGCCGCCCGTCTGTTGGTCTGACCCATGCCCACGAAGACAAAGCCCGCCATATCGACCCGCCCTCTGCTGCAATGGGGCATGGCCCTGCTCGGCGCCGTCATCACCCTGACCGCCATCGCCATCGTGGTGTGGGAGGCGCTCCAGCCCACGGCCCCGCCCGCGCTCAGCGCCCGCATCGTCGCCGTGGACGTCACCGCCGCAGGCCAGGTCGCGACCGTCCGGGTCCAGAACGACGGCGACGACACCGCCGCCGCCGTGGATATCGAAGGGGTTCTGGGCGACCAGACCGCGACCGCCAGCCTGGACTACGTCCCCGGCCACGGCCACGCCAAGGCCTACCTCCGCTTCGACGCCGATCCGCGCGCGGCGGCCGTCTCGGTCAAGGGCTGGTCGGCGCCCTAGAGGGCGCTCACGCCGCCTGGGCCAGCACCGCGTCCTGCATCCGCTCGACCGTCTGCTGGGGCGCGCCGGCGCCGTCCACCGTGGCCCGCAGCGTCTCCTCCAGCGCCGGGGTCACGCGCACGCTGGCCATGGCCCAGCCGGAAAAGCCGCGCGCCGGGATCGGCTTGCGCTCGATCACCACCACCTCGTCATGACGCGGATCGCCCGCGAGGCGCGTCATCAGCCGGTCCAGATCCTGCGCTGCGCCCTCCAGCACCTGCAGGAACCGCCCGTCGTGGATCAGCAGCGCGCCGGTCAGGTCGTCGCGCGCATTGTTCCGCTGCGACGTGGCCAGGATGTCCACCTGCATCATCAGGCTGTCGGCGTTGCCGCGCGCGCGGCTGGTGTAGAGGACGCGTTCCAGGTTCAGGCTCATATCCTCGTTTCACTCCGCCGACGCCGGCATCCGGCCCAAGCTTTGCGCATAGCCCAATAAATCCGCCGCGCCTACAACGACTTATGTGCGGTTTCGGACAACTCGACATCCGCCGCGACGCGGGTTAGCCTGCAGGCGTTCTCCGGGGGGTCGCAATCGAGCGGCTGAGATAGAGGTTTCTCCTCTGACCCGTCGAACCTGATCCGGGTCATGCCGGCGAAGGGATGAGTAACGCTATCGGTCCTCACGCTACAGGACCCTCGCGCCCGACGTCGGCGGACCTCAAACCGTTTGAGGCCGCCATGAACATCCAAGTCACTCCGCCCGCCCTGCCCGAGGAACCCAATGTGGATCTGGCGCTGAAAGACGCGCGCGAACAGGTGATGAAGGAGACCGGGACCATCCCGACCGGCGAACGGGCCGGCTCGCGCAAGGTCTACGTCCAGGGCGAGCTCTACCCCGACATTCGCGTCCCCTTCCGCGAGGTCGCCGTCCACGCATCCGCCAACGAGCCGCCGGTGACCATCTATGACTCCTCGGGCCCCTACACCGACCCGACCGTCACGATCGACATCAAGAAGGGCCTGCCCCACGTCAAATCCAGCTGGCAGCGGGATCGCGGCGACATCGCCCCCGTCGCCAACCCGCGCGAGGTCAAGCCCGAGGACAACGGCCATGCGTCGGGCCGCCACCTGGCCCCGCGCTTCGACACCTCCCACCACCGCGTCTTCAAGGGCGTCGAGGGGCGCCCGGTCACCCAGTACGAGTACGCGAAGGCCGGGATCATCACGCCCGAGATGGAATATGTCGCCATCCGCGAGAACCTGCGCCGCGAGCAGAACAGCCCCTGCATCCGCGACGGCGAGGACTTCGGCGCCAGCATCCCCGACTTCGTGACGCCCGAGTTCGTCCGGCAAGAGATCGCCCGCGGCCGCGCCATCATCCCGCACAACATCAACCACCCCGAGGTCGAGCCGATGATCATCGGCCGCAACTTCCTGGTGAAGATCAATGCCAACATCGGCAACTCGGCGGTCCTGTCCTCCGTGGACGACGAGGTCGACAAGCTGGTCTGGGCCACCCGCTGGGGCGCCGACAACGTCATGGACCTGTCGACGGGCCGCAACATCCACAACATCCGCGACTGGATCATCCGCAACTCGTCCGTCCCCATCGGCACCGTGCCCATCTATCAGGCGCTGGAGAAGGTGAACGGCATAGCCGAGGACCTGACGTGGGAGGTGTTCCGCGACACCCTGATCGAACAGGCCGAACAGGGCGTGGACTATTTCACCATCCACGCGGGCGTGCGCCTGCCCTTCGTGCCGATGACGGCCAAGCGGGTGACGGGCATCGTCAGCAGAGGCGGCTCCATCATGGCCAAGTGGTGCCTGGCCCACCACAAGGAGAGCTTCCTCTACGAGAATTTCGAGGACATCTGCGACATCATGCGCGCCTATGATGTCAGCTTCAGCCTGGGCGACGGCCTGCGCCCCGGCTCCATCGCCGACGCCAATGACGAGGCCCAGTTCGCCGAGCTGCGCACCCTGGGCGAACTGACCAAGATCGCCTGGGCCAAGGGCTGCCAAGTCATGATCGAGGGCCCCGGCCACGTGCCGATGCACAAGATCAAACAGAATATGGACGAGCAGTTGAAGCACTGCCACGAGGCGCCCTTCTATACGCTTGGCCCGCTCACCACCGACATCGCGCCGGGCTATGACCACATCACCTCCGCCATCGGCGCGGCCATGATCGGCTGGTTCGGCACAGCCATGCTCTGCTACGTCACGCCCAAGGAGCACCTGGGCCTGCCGGATCGTCAGGACGTCAAGGACGGCGTCATCACCTACAAGATCGCCGCCCACGCCGCCGACCTGGCCAAGGGCCACCCCGCCGCCCGCCTGCACGACGACGCCCTGTCACGCGCCCGGTTCGAGTTCCGCTGGGAGGATCAGTTCAACCTGGGCCTCGACCCCGAAACCGCCCGCAAATACCACGACGCCACCCTGCCCAAGGAGGCCCACAAGACCGCCCACTTCTGCTCCATGTGCGGCCCCAAATTCTGCAGCATGAAGATCAGCCAGGACATCCGCCGCGATGCCCAGGCCCAGAACGACGCGGGCGGTTCGCTGGCGGAGGCCGAGGCCGGCATGGCGGAGATGAGCGCGAAGTTCCGCGCCGGCGGCGGGGTGGTGGAGGTGAAGGTGTGAAGACCTCGCCTTAATGCTGGAGCTTGGCATTAGCGACGCACATGCAGCAGATAAACACGAGCACTAGCGGCACGTAATTGTATGGTGTAGCCTCGAAATCACAACCTGGGGGCGTGGTCAGTGATTTTTTGCGGCGTTGAAATTAGAGCCAAGGAGGCGGTGCTCGCTGTTGTCGAGAGTTCGGATGATGGCTGGGATCATCTCAAGTGTTCCGTCAAAAAACTGTCATTGACGAATGATCGTGACCCACAAGCATTGCTGACTATGAAGTCCGCTATAGAAGAATTTGCTCGGCAGCATAAGATCAACGAATTTGCAATTAAGTCCCGTCTTGCGACAGGCTTACGTGCTGCTGGAGGAGTGACTTTCAAAATCGAGACGCTTTTCCAGCTGTCCGGAACACCAACATCGTTCGTCAGTCCTCAGGCGATTGCAAAAATTGAGAAGACGAATCTTGGTGGACTTCCTTCAACGATACTGGCTTACCAAGCCGATGCATATCGAGCGGCTATATGCCGGGCGTCGAAATCGTAGGTCATCAGTTGGCTATCGACCTTACCAAACTTCCCGAACACCTCACAAAGACGGCCCAAAAGCTAACGAAACGCATTGAGTTTGAATCCTTCAACGAGAAGGGCGCAAACGGCTACGTGCTTATCGGAAAGAACAAGCTTTTAGACCGCAAAGTTGTGGTGAAATTTTACTACTGGGGAGATGGGGCTCACATGGAGCCCAGACTCTTATCGATGCTTGCCTCTCCGCACGTTTTGAAAGTGGATGACGCTGCTGCCATCGATCAAAGCTATGCGTACTTCATCGCGCCGTTCTGCGACGCCGGTGACTTAGATGACGTGATCGAAGCAAATCAGATCGGCGTAAGGAAGGCCGTCGATATGATCATCGACGTGGCCACCGGCGCCAGCTTCATTCACTCCAAAGGATACATCCATCGAGACCTGAAACCGTCGAACATATTCTGCGACAGCAACGGTCGCTTACTTATCGGCGACTTTGGGTCAGTGGTAAAAAAGGGCGATAGCGGATACGCTGCGACCGTATCTCGACACTCACTTTTATACCGAACTCCAGAGGAGATACAATCCTCGCGAGCATACCCTCAGGGCGACGTGTATCAGCTTGGTGTGGTCTTATATCAACTTTTGGGGGGCCAACTTCCGTACGAAGAGACAGCATGGCTTAACTCGAAGGAGTTATCCGCATACGAAAAGCTTTCAAAGCCCGACAATCAGATCTACGCAAATAGCATTGTCGAGCAGAAGATTCTAAAAGGAAAGCTGCTCGATTTTGACTCGTTACCGGCTTGGTGCCCGCCTGAACTGATCGCGCTCATCAAAAAATGCTGCAAAATATCGGTCGCAGTCCGCCTCGACAGTCCTTCTACATTGATAGCTAAGCTGAACAATCTTCGCGCATCGTTATCAGATTGGAGGCTTGAGCCTGAGCCTGTACTATACCGTGGCAAGGCGAAAATCAGGGTAATAGAAAGCGGCGGGAAATACTCACTTGAAAAAATGGCTGCCCCCGGGTCCGCATGGCGGAAGGTTCGGTCCGTCCAACCGTGTTCACTACGCGACGCGGTTGCCGCAGCAAATTTAAGCTAGAGGAGCGGCCCTGCCCACCCTCGTCCTCCTCGCCGGACCCAATGGCGCCGGCAAGACCACCTTCATCAACCGCTTCCTGCGTCAGCGGGCGGAGGCGTTTCGGTTCGTGAACCCGGACGAGGTCGCGCGGGGTCTTACGGGCGAAGGCGCGGCGCGCGATCTGGCGGCCGGGCGGCTGGTGCTGGAGCAGCTGGACGCCTTGTTCGTCGAGCGGGCGGACGTGGTGCTGGAGACGACCTTGGCCACCCGTTCTCACGCCCCGCGTCTCCGCCGGTTCAAGGCCGCCGGATACCGGGTCGAACTGATCTATCTGCGCCCGCCCTCGGCGGACTTCTCCGTCGCCCGCGTGGCGCGCCGCGTGGCCCAGGGTGGTCACGGCATTCCCGAGGACACATTGCGTCGCCGCTTCGCGCTCAGCCTCGACTATCTGGAGACGACCTACAAACCGCTGGTGGACGCGTGGGAGGTCTATGCGAGTAGCGACGACGGCCTCGAACTGTTAGATTGGGGGCCGAAATGAAGATGCTCTTCGACCGAGAAACCGTTCTGAAAGCCGGACGCGACGCCGCCCGGATCGCGCGCGAAGGCACACGCGAGGAGAAGTCCGGCAAGTTCCTGCCGCCTCCCGGCTGGAAGGGGCATCTGGTCACCGCTGCCGACGCCGCGCCTGCGCCGAAGAAGCGGGCCTAACCTTCCCTCTCCCATTGGGAGAGGGGATGCACAGCTAGCCCGCCTACCTATGCACGACGTCCCTGCCCCGGCCGTTGAAATCCCTCGCCTTTCGCGAAATCGACGCCCTCTACCCGATCACGCTCCGGGGCGGCCTTAGACTGGCGGCGCGTCCTGTGTCGGGCGCGGGCGACAGGCCGGGGATGGGATGGACGACGACCACAGCTATGACGACGGCGGGTTCGAGGGGCCGCGCGATCCGTTTTACGATGCGATGACCCAGCAGGCGCTGGATCAGATCCGCATCCTGCGCGAGGCGGGTCTGGAGCAGACGTATCGCGACGCCCTGCATCACGATTCCTCGCCCGAGGCCGAGGCGGCCTTCTGGCGCGCGCACGGCCTGCCGATGCATCTGTTGCGGCTGCCCGATCTGGTCACCTCGGACCCCGCCGCGCGTGCGGCCGACCGGGTGCAGAACCGGGGCTATCGCCGGCTGTCGAAAGAGGCGTGGGAGGCGGCGGGCACGGCCTATCTGGCGGGGTCCACGGCCGAGGAGGTCAGCGCCGTCTATGGCATGGCGGTCAGCACCTTTCGCGCCCGCGCCAGGGACGCAGGCTGGCGGCGCGAGGATCAGCCCGATCCGCTACGCGAGCCGATCGACCTGGAGGCCGAGACGGCCGACGGTTTGCCCGACTATTGCGCCATGGCGGCCCACGCCCTGGTTCGGCTGAACCGGGCGCTTCAGGCCGGGCGCGCGCTGGAGGCCGCGCGCTGGGTGCGGCTGCACGCCGACCTGAGCCGGATGGCGGCCGCTCCGCCCCCTTCCCCACTCGCGCCGCCGCCGGCCAAACCCCCGGCCCAACCGAAGGAACCTGACCTGGGCGAGCGCGCCGCCGCCCTCGCCGAACAGGTCGGACTGATCGCCCGCGAAGCCTGCGCCCTCAAACGCGGCGATTACGCCGGCCGCGACGCCCTGATGGCCCGCCTCGAGGCGCTCGACGACCTGAAACCGGCCCCGAGATCAGACGAATTAGACGAAATAGACGGTGTTTTTGCGGGGGCGGGGTCTAAAGCCGAACCGCCGGGCTGAAGGTGAGTCGCGAGGGGTGATTGGTGAATAGGCGCGCCTCTTTTCACGATTCACCACTCACCATTCACCCCCCTCACACCTCCGACGCGATCTTGCGCAGGGCCTCTTCGAACACCGAGGCCGGCTGGCCGCCCGAGATCAGGTATTTGCCCTCGACCACCACGGCCGGGACCGAGGTGATGCCGCGTGCGCGCCACAGGTCTTCGGCCTGGCGCACGGCCTGGGCGTAGCGGCCCGAGGCCAGCACCTCGCCCGCCTCGGCCCGGTCCAGCCCGGCCTTTTCGGCGGCGGCGGTCAGGACCCCGGCGTCGGTCAGGTTCTTGTTCTCGGTGAAGTGGGCGGTGAACAGCGCCTGTTTCAGGGCCTTCTGCCTGTCTGGCGCCGTCTCATGCGCCCAGTGCAGCAGCCGGTGGGCGTCGAAGGTGTTCCAGATGCGGCTGTCGTCGGTCATGCGCATGTCGAAGCCCACCTCGCCCGCCCGCTCGCGGATCATGGCGCGGTTGGCGGCGGACTGCTCAGGCGAGGCACCGTATTTGCGGCCGATGTGTTCGACGATGTTCTCGCCCTCGGGCGCGATCTGGGGGTTCAGCTCGAACGGCTGAAAGGCGATGTCGGCGGCGATCCCCTCGTCCTTCAGGACGTCCAGGGCCGAGTCCAGCCCGCCCAGCCCCACCACGCACCAGGGGCAGACGACGTCGGAGACGAAGTCGATCTTCAGGGTCTTGAGCGGAGCGTTCATGGCGCGGCCTTCTGGAACAGCGTGTGTTGCATAAGGATATGGCGACGCCGCGCCGCGCGACAAGTCTCAGCCCAGGCTCAAATCCCTGGGTGGGCGGATCCGGCGCCAGCGCGCCTCCACGAAGGCGAAGGCGCCGAAGGCCATCAGCCCCGCCGCCGTCAGCCCCAGGATCCACGATCCGCCCGGCTGGGCCTCCAGCGCATCCAGCGCCGCCGCCGTCGTCGTCACCTCGCCCGAGCGCGCATGCAGCCCCGCCAGAACCACAAACACCCCCAGCGGCAGATAGGCGAACCCGCGCGCCGCATAGCCCGCTCGCGCCAGCGCCGTCGCCGTGCCGCAGAAGGCCTTGGGGCAGGCCAGGGCGTCGTCGAAGTCGTCGCGGATGGCTCTGACGATATTGCCGACGCCGACGCCCAGCACCACCAGCCCCGCCCCGATCAGCAGCACCTCGCCGAACGGCATCCCCAGCAGCATGGCCGCCTTCTCCTGGTTCTCGGCTACGCTCTCGGCCTGGGCCGCAGAGGCGTTCGTCGCCTCGCCGAACTCGTCCAGATATTCGAACACCCCCGACGCCAGCACACCGTAGAACAGGCCGCTGACCGCCTGGCCCGCGCGCGTTGTCCAGCCCTTCAGGTCGCTGCCCTCGTGATCCGCGTCGAACACCGCCTGCAAGACCCGCCAACCGACGAAGGCCCACAGGCCCAGCCCCAGCAGCACCAGCCAGACCTTGCCGAACGGCTGCTCGGCCAGCCAGCCCGCCGCCCCGCTGGTCCCCACCGCATCGCCGATCCGGTCCGTTGCCGCCAGCAGGGTCAGCGCTCCAGCCGACAGGTAAACGAAGCCTCGCGCCCCATAGCCGACCCGCGCCGCCCATTCGATCAGGGTCGCCAGCGGCGGCAGGCGAAGGGTCTTGGCGGCGTTCATGATGTCTCCCACGTCAGGACGCCCTCAACGCACCGGCCGAGGCAAAGGCTCCGCTTGTGGCTGTGTCGACATCCGACAGACGCCGGTGGGCGTTTGCCGCTACGGTTCGCATCGTTGGGAGCCGTTCGCTTGAACATTTACGAGTTTCACTTCTTCGACGAGGCGGATCGCCGTCCGCTGCTCGACTTCTTCGACGGCGCCGATGACGCCACGGCGCTGGAAGCTGCGCGGTCGCAGCTGGCGCGCCATGCCTCCTGCGCAGGTGTCGAAGTGCTGGAAGCCGGGCGTCTGGTCGGCCGCGTCACCCGCTGAGCCTCGGCTGCGCTCTGCCCGATCGCGTACACAACGCGGTAAAGACACGACTTTTCCCCAGAAAGCCGCGTGACATATAGCAACGCTGTGTCGAGTTTCGACAGACGCCGCGCTCAGATCGCCTTATGCGCGAACTTATGAACCGCCTCTCGCCTGGCAACCGATTGATCCAAGGGCTGAACCCCGACGATCGCGACGCTCTCCTCGCCATCGCCACTCCGGTGGAATTCGCGCCCGGCCATGTGTTCAGCGAGCCTGACGACGCCATCGAGCACCTGCATTTCATCGACAGCGGCTTCTGCTCCTCGGTCGCAGTGCTGGAGGACGGCCGCACCGTGGAGACTGTCATGATCGGGCGCGAAGGCGTGCTGGGCGTCGTCGCCTCGGTCGTGCCGCACCATGCCCACACCCGCAGCGTGGCCCAGGTCGCCGGGACGGCGCGCCGGGTGGACGCCGCCAAGTTCCGCGCCCTGTCGGCGCAACGGCCGGGCGTTCGCGACGCCGTCGCCGAATACATGGCCCGACTTCAGGGCGAGTTGGAGCAATCAGCCGCTTGCAACGCCCTGCACCACGCCGGGCAGCGGTTCGCCAAATGGCTCTTGCGCTGCCACGACCGGGTCGAGGGCGACACCCTGAACCTGACGCAGGAGTATCTCGCCTCCATGCTGGGCTCGCAGCGGACCACGGTGAACGAGGCGGCGCAGGGGCTTCAGAAGGCGGGAGCCATCGCCTATTCGCGTGGCCGGATCACGGTGCTGGATCGCGCCGCCTTGGAACGGGCGGCCTGCGAATGCTACCGCCGGGGCGACGACTTGCAGCCCTAGTCGACCTGGGCGGCCGGCAGTTCGAGCACCGCTTTCAGCCCGCCCATGTCGCTGTCCGACAGCATCAGCCGCCCGCCGTAGGCGCGCGTAAGGTCGTCAACGATCGACAGGCCCAAGCCTGAACCTGGCGCGCTTTCGTCCAGCCGCGCGCCGCGCTGCATGACCGTGTCGCGCTGATCGGCCGGCAGCCCCGCGCCGTCGTCCTCGACCACCAGGATCATCTGGCCCAAGCCGCTGCCACCCGCCGAGACGCGCACGCGGCGCCTGGAAAACTTGGCGGCGTTCTCGATCAGATTGCCCAGGATTTCCTGCAAATCCTGACGCTCGCCCAGGAAGGACAGGCTGTCGGGCGCGCGCCAGTCGATCTCGACGTTCTTGTCGCGGAACACCTGTTCGATCATCACCGCCAGCTCGTCCAGCACTTCGGCGACGGGCGTCGTCTCGCCCAGACCGTGGGCGGCGCGGGCGGCGGCGCGGGCGCGGCGCAGGTGGTGATCGACCTGGCCCTGCATGATCTTGGTCTGGCGCCGCACCAACTCGGGCAGATCGCCCTCGCTCGTCCCCGCCTCGGCCAGCATGACGGAGATCGGCGTCTTCAGCGCATGGGCCAGGTTGCCGACGTGGGTGCGCTGGCGATCCACGACCTCCTGATTGTGATCCAGCAGGCGGTTCACCTGCTCGGCCAAGGGCTGAATTTCCTGCGGATAGGAGCGGCCGATCCGCGCCGACCTGCCCTTGCGTACATCCGCGATCTCATCGCGCAGGTCGAACAGGGGGCGCAGGCCGATACGCACCTGAATGAAGACCGCCGATACGAGGCCGAGCCCCAAGATCAGGAAGGCGATCCAGGTTACGCGTGCGAACTGGCGCGTGTCCGCGTCGACGTCGGAGCGATCCAGCGCGGCGATGAAGATGACCGGGTGTTCGTGCCGGGGGATGGACTTCATGCTGGCGGCGACGCGCAAAGGCTCGCGCGTCTCGGCGTCGTCCTTGGGGCCGGTGGTGTTGAAGGTGATGACGTCGCCGAAGGCCGCATCCAGCCGCGCAGGCAGGTCGGCGGGAAGGGCCAGGTCATAGCGCCACAGCGAGGTCGAACGCGCCAGGCTGACCAACTGACCATTGGGGCGAACCTCCATGATCTGCCAGTATTTGCCCGACAGCAGACGCAGAGTTCTGGCGTCCTGGATCTGCGGAATGGCCTCGCCTTGCGGCGTGCGACTGGCGCCGACCACGATCTCGTCGATCGTCTCATTGAGCATGGCGCCCAGACGCCGCAGGGCGGATTCCTGAAAGGCCTGGGTCAGCACCAGCGCTGAAATGACCAGAGCGACCACGATCCAGGCCGAGGCCAGCCAGATCAGCCGGCGCGTCAGTGAGCGACCGGGGCGACCGAACCAGCGGCCCCAGTCGTGGAGCGCGTCGGCGTTGGGTTTCGAAGCCGTCGCCTCGGTCACGCCGGGTCGGATTCGCCCGCCAGCGGCGTCAGCCGATAGCCGAGGCCGCGCACGGTCTCGATCCGGTCCGATCCGACCTTCTTGCGCACCCGGCCGATGAAGACCTCGATGGTGTTGGAATCACGGTCGAAGTCCTGATCGTAGAGGTGTTCGACCAGTTCGGTGCGGCTGATGACCCGGCCCTGATGCATCATCATGTAGTGCAGCAGCCGGTATTCCAGCGAGGTCAGGCGCAGGGGCTCGCCATTGACGCTGGCCCGCGCCGCGCGGGGATCTAGCCGCAAGCCGCCGCACGACAGCGTCGCCGAGGCGATGCCCGCCGAGCGGCGCAGCAGCGCCCGCAGACGCGCCAGCAGCTCTTCGGTATGGAAGGGCTTGGTCAGATAGTCATCGGCGCCGGCGTCGAAGCCCGCCACCTTGTCCGACCAGGCGCCGCGCGCCGTCAGGATCAGGACCGGCGTCGTCTTGCCCTCGCGCCGCCAGCGCTCCAGCACCGACACGCCGTCGATCTTGGGCAGGCCCAAATCCAGGACGATGACGTCATAAGGCTCGTTCTCACCCAGATAATGGGCTTCTTCGCCGTCCGGTGCATGGTCCACGGCATAGCCCGCGTCGCCCAGCGCCGCCTTAAGCTGACGCGACAGATCCGCGTCGTCCTCGACCAGAAGCACGCGCATCAGTTCGGCCTGCGACGTTGATTGTTGTTGTCGGGACGCGCCTGTCCGGTCTGGCCGTCGACCACGACCTCCCGCACGCGTCCGTCGCGTTCGACCAGGACGGAATAGTTGCCGTCGCGGCGCGGTTGGGTGTCGATGGGGCGACCGCCGCCGGCCTCGCCGCCACGACGACGGGCCTCGTCGGGACTGACGCGCGGACCACGGTCCTGCGAGCGTTGATCCTGATCACGCGACTGGGCCTGCGCCGACGTCGTCATGACGGGCGCGAAGACCAGACCGAGAGCCAGAGCCAGGGCCGGAGGGGCGATCAGGAGAGGGGCGGGTTTACGAAACATGGCGACCGATCTAGTCCCGATCATCTGAACGGGCGCTGAATACGTCATATAGTTTAAAGCGAACGCTGCTCCAAACCGGAGACCAAATCAGAAGACGGCGGTGTGACGTCTTTTTTATCCAGATGAACCGAACCTGACCGATTCTGTTCAGAACCGGCTCAGTCGCTGGGTGCTCAAATCGCCTCATCGCTGGTCACCCCGACCGGCAGAACATTTGAGGAGATCGCCATGCGCAAGCTCATCGTCCCCGCCATCGCCCTGGCCGCCGCCTCGGTCGCCGCGCCGTCCTTCGCCCAATCTTATCACCACCGCCCGGCCCCGCCCCATCACGCCAGCTATGGCTCATGGCAGTCGATCAACGCCCGCCAGGCCAACCTGGATCGCCGCATCGATCAGGGCGTCCGCAACGGCCAGCTGAGCCGCCGCGAGGCCACCCGTCTGCGCGGAGAGTTCAACAGCCTGCTGCGTCTGGAAGCCAACTATCGCCGCGGCGGCCTGACCGCCTGGGAACGCCAGGACCTGGACCGTCGCTTCGACCGCCTCTCGGCTCAGATCCGCTACGAACGCCGCGATTACGACAACCGTCGCGGCTGATCATCTCGACGAAGACACCTGGAAGCGCGGCCGCAAGGCCGCGCTTTTCTTATTTGATCTGAAGCCAAACGGCCGGGCGCTGCGCGGCGCATCCTCAAGCACGCCCTTGCTTCAGAAGGTCGGGTTGCGGGCGCTTCAAATGTGGCCAGCGCTGCGACTGACCCAGCTTCCTTAGTTTTATGAATCCTTTAGGTCGGCGGCCCGGACTCGCATCGCGCCATTATGCCGCCCGGTGGTCTGTTCCCGCTCGAACTTGAGCGAGGAGGCCGCATTGGCCGATGTGATTTTTCTGGCGGTGGGTGCGGGGGCGTTCGCCGTCTTTGCCTTGCTGGCCACAGCGTTGAAGCGGGTATGACGATGATCGCCATGCTCTGGGGGGCGGGGGCGCTGGTCGTCGCCGTCTATATGGTCGCGGCGCTGCTGCGGCCCGAGCGGTTCTGAGGAACCGGGACGGATTTCATGAACATTCAAGGATGGGGCGAGATCGCCCTGACCCTTGGGCTGGCCGTTCTGCTCGGCTGGCCCATCGGCGTTTATATGTCGCGCGTCTGGAACGGCGAGCGGACCTGGCTGGACCCGGTGCTGAAGCCGGTCGAGGCCGTCTTCTACGGCGCCGCAGGCGTCGATCCGAAACGCAGCCAGGGCTGGCTGGGATACGCCGGCGCCCTTTTGGCCTTCAATCTGGCGGGCTTTGTGCTGCTGTATGCGATCCTGCGTCTGCAGGGCGTGCTGCCGCTGAACCCGCAAGGGTTCGCAGGCGTGTCGCCGCATCTGGCCTTCAACACCGCCGTCAGCTTCGTGACCAACACCAACTGGCAGAGCTATGGCGGGGAGGCGACCCTGTCGACCTTCGCCCAGATGGTCGGCCTGACGGTGCAGAACTTCGTCTCGGCGGCGACGGGCGCAACGATCGCGGCGGCCCTGGCGCGAGCCTTCGTGGCCAATCGCGGCGAGGGGGTCGGGAACTTCTGGGCCGATCTGACGCGCACGACCCTGTATGTCCTGCTGCCCGCCGCCCTGATCCTGGCCGTGGCCCTCTCCGGTCTCGGCATCGTTCAGAGCCTGGCGGCCCAGGTGACGGCGACCGGCGTCGAGGGCGGGTCCCAGACCTTGCCGCTGTTCCCGGCCGCCAGCCAGGTGGCGATCAAACAGCTGGGCATCAACGGCGGCGGCGTCTTCAACGTCAACGGCGCCCATCCGTTCGAGAACCCGAACGCCATCACCAATCTGCTGACCGCCGTGGCGATCAACGTCATGGGCTGGGCGGCCTTCTTCGCCTTCGGCCGCACCGCCATGGCGGGACGCGACATCCGCGCCCTGGCGGCGGCCGCCCTGATCCTGCTGAGCGCCGCGAGCGCGGCCATGTATGTGATCGAGACCCAGCCGGCCCCGGCCCTGGTCGCGGCCCACGTGGACGCCTCGGTCAATATGGAGGGCAAGGAGGTCCGCTTCGGCGCGCCCGCCTCGACCGTCTGGTCGGTGGTCACGACCGGCGCCTCGAACGGCTCGGTCAACTCGATGCACGCCAGCTTCATGCCGTTGGGCGGCGGGTTGCAGATGTTCCTGATGCAGCTGGGCGAGATCCTGCCCGGCGGCGTCGGGTCGGGCATCGCCATCATGGTCGTCATGGCCCTGCTGTCGGTCTTCGTCGCCGGCCTGATGGTCGGTCGCACGCCCGAATATCTGGGCAAGAAGATCGAGGCGCGCGAGATCCAGTTCGCCATGATCGCGGTGCTGATCCTGCCGCTGGCCATCCTGGGCTTCACCGCCGTGTCGGCCGTCTTCCCGACGGCGCTGGCGGGTCTGCTGAACAAGGGGCCGCACGGCCTGTCGGAGATTCTCTACGCCTACACCTCGGCGGCGGCGAACAACGGCTCGGCCTTTGCGGGCCTGACCGCCAATGCCCCTTGGTGGAACACGACCCTGGGTCTGGGCATGCTGTTCGGGCGGTTCATTCCGGCCGTCGCCGTTCTGGCCATCGCCGGCAGTCTGGTGGTCAAGCCCAAGCTGGCGCCCAGCCCCGGCACCCTGCCGACCGACAACGGCCTGTTCATCGGCCTGCTGATCGGCGTGATCCTCATCCTCGGCGGTCTGCAGTTCCTGCCCGCCCTCGCCCTGGGGCCGATCGTCGAGCACTTCCAGGTGCTCGCGGCGGTCGCCGGCGCCTGATCCTTCGGACATCCTGACATGACACAAATAACTCTGGATCCGCGCGAGGGCGGCCGTGCGTCGCCTCTCGCGGGCGGCCTCTCGGGACAGATGATCGGACGCGCCGTCGGCGACGCCTTCGTCAAGCTGAACCCCGTCAAGCTGATCAACAATCCGGTCATCTTCACCACCTGGATCGTGGCGCTTCTGTCCACGCTGTCGGCGGCCGCGGCCATCGCGGGCGGTCAGGCGGCGGGCTTTGCGGTGCAGCTGGCGCTGTGGCTGTGGGCCACGGTCCTGTTCGCCAATGTCGCCGAAAGCATCGCCGAGGGGCGCGGCAAGGCGGCCGCCGATTCCTTGCGCGCCACCCGCGTCACGACCAAGGCCAAGCTGATCGTCGATCCGAAGACAGGCAGCGTGGTCCCGACCAACGCGTCGGAGCTTGAAGTCGGGTCGATCATCCTGGTCGAGGCCGGCGACGTGATCGCCTCGGACGGCGAGATCGTCGAGGGCGTCGCCTCGGTCAACGAGGCCGCCATCACCGGCGAGAGCGCCCCGGTGATCCGCGAAAGCGGCGGCGACCGTTCCGCCGTCACCGGCGGCACGACCGTCGTCTCGGACTGGATCAAGGTGCGCATCACCGCCAAGCCCGGTTCGACCTTCCTCGATCGCATGATCGCCATGGTCGAGGGCGCGGACCGCCGGAAGACGCCCAACGAGCTGGCCCTGGCCGTGCTGCTGGCCGGCCTGACCCTGATCTTCCTGATCGCGGTCGTCACCCTGGTGGGCCTGGGCGCCTATTCCGGCGTCGATCTGGATCCGATGGTGCTGGGCGCCCTGTTCATCACCCTGATCCCGACCACGATCGGGGGCCTGCTGTCCGCCGTCGGCATCGCCGGCATGGACCGGTTGCTGAAGGTGAACGTGCTGGCCACCTCGGGCCGTGCGGTGGAGGCGGCAGGCGACGTCGACACCCTGCTGCTCGACAAGACCGGCACCATCACCTTCGGCAACCGCATGGCGACCGAGGTCATCCCGGTTCCGGGCGTGCGCCCCGAGGCCGCCCTGGCCGCCGCCGTCATGGCGTCGCTGGCCGACAAAACGCCCGAGGGCCGGTCCATCGTCGAGCTGGGTCGCAACGCCGGGGTCTCGGTCGATCAGCCCGCCGGCGCCGTCGCCATTCCCTTCACCGCCGTCACCCGCCAGTCGGGCCTGGACGTCGGCAAGGACAGCTGGCGGAAGGGCGCGGTCGATGCGGTGCTGAAGGATCTGAACCTGACCGACGGTTCGGCCCCGGCCGAGTTCCGCCAGGCCGTGGACCGGATCGCCCGCTCGGGCGGCACGCCCCTGGCCGTGACCCAGAACGGCGTCCTGGTCGGCGTCATCCACCTGAAAGACGTGGTCAAGCCGGGCGTAAAGGCGCGCTTCGCCGACCTGCGCCGCATGGGCCTGCGCACCGTCATGATCACCGGCGACAATCCGGTGACGGCCGCCGCCATCGCTTCGGAAGCCGGGGTGGACGACTACCTCGCCGAGGCCACGCCTGAGGACAAAATGCGCCTGATCAAGGCCGAACAGGCCAAGGGTCGCCTGGTCGCCATGTGCGGCGACGGCGCCAACGACGCCCCGGCCCTGGCCCAGGCCGATGTCGGCGTGGCCATGCAGACCGGCGCCCAGGCCGCGCGCGAGGCCGGCAACATGGTCGATCTGGACAGCGACCCGACCAAAGTCATCGAGATCGTCGAGGTCGGCAAGCAACTGCTGATTACGCGCGGCGCCCTGACGACCTTCTCGGTCGCCAACGACGTAGCCAAGTATTTCGCCATCATCCCGGCGACGTTCGTGGTGGCCCTGCCGTCGCTCGGCGCGCTGAACGTCATGCGCCTGCACAGCCCCGAGAGCGCCATCCTGTCGGCGGTGATCTTCAACGCCCTGGTCATCGTCGCCCTGATCCCGCTGGCGCTGCAGGGCGTCAAATACCGGGCCATCGGCGCCGGCGCTCTCCTGGGTCGCAACCTGCTGATCTACGGCCTGGGCGGCCTGATCGCCCCGTTCGTCGGCATCAAGCTGATCGATCTGCTCATCTCGGGCCTGGGTCTGGCGTGATGCGTCGGGAGGTCTCTCGCATCCTGCAACTCGTCGTGGCGGTGCTGGTCATCGCCGTGATGTGGGGCGTGGCGACGCTGCAGCAGACCGATCCACGCACCCGCTCCAATCCCATGGCCATCCATCCTATTCGAATAGAGAAACCCAATGCGTAAATCCCTCTCCAAGGCCTCGGGCCGCAACGACGCCTGGTTCGCCGCCGCCTGTATCGTCGGTCTCGCCAGTCTGGGCCTGTGCAGCGAAGCCAAGGCCCAGGACGTGTCGGCTAACGTCGCCGTCACCTCCGACTACGTCTTCCGCGGCGTCAGCCAAACCCAGGAAAACCCAGCCATCTCGGCCGGCGTCGATGTGACCAGGAACGGCTTCTACGCCGGCGGCTGGGCCTCCAACGTCGATTTCGGCGACGACACGGACGCCGAGGTCGATCTCTATGCCGGCTATCGGCCAGAGGTCGCCGGCTATGCGCTGGACTTCGGCGTGATCGGCTATCTCTACGCCGGTCAGCCGGACGGCGCCGACTATGACTATGTCGAGTTCAAAGCCGCCGCTTCGCGCGCCTTTGGTCCGGCGACTCTGGGCGCCGCCGTCTATTATTCGCCCGACTTCTTCGGCGCGGCCGAGGACGAGGCGACCTATGCCGAGGTCAACGGCGCGGTCAGCCCTGCCGACAAATGGACCGTCTCGGGCGCCGTCGGCCGTCAGTGGGTGTCGTCGGACCTGGACTACACCACCTGGAACCTGGGCGCGGCCTATCAGCTGACTGACAAGCTGGCGGTGGACCTGCGTTATCACGACACCGATCAACACGACTTCGGCGACATCTACGGCGCGCGCGCCGTAGCCACGCTGAAGGCGACCTTCTGAGGCGACGAAAATGGTCAACCAACTTCGCCCGGCCCTCGTCATGACGGCCCTGTTCACCCTGCTGCTGGGCCTGGCCTATCCGCTGGCCGTCACCGGCATCGCCCAGGTCGCCTTCCCGGACCAGGCCAACGGAAGTCTGGTGCGCGACGCCGGCGGGCGGGTCGTCGGCTCGTCCCTGATCGGCCAGCCTTTCGTCGGCGCGACCTATCTGCATCCGCGCCCGTCGGCGGCGGGCGACGGCTATGACGCCGCCGCTTCGTCCGGCTCCAACATGGGGCCGCTGAACCCGGACCTGATCTCGCGCGTCGCCGAAAGCGCCCAGACGATCCGCGCCGAGGACGGCCCTGGCGTCATCCCCGCCGATGCGGTGACGACATCGGGTTCAGGCCTCGACCCGGACGTGTCCCCGGCCTACGCTCGGCTTCAGGCCGCGCGGATCGCCCGCGCCAGAGGCGTTCCCGTGCAACAGGTCCAGAGCATCATCGACGCGCACATCGAGGGGTCCTTCCTGGGCTTCATCGGCCAGCCGCACGTCAATGTCCTGCTGACTAATCGCGCGCTGGACGCCCGCTTCGGGGCGGAGGGCTGATTGCCCGAAACGGCGCCCGCAACGCCCGCGACTTCAGCCGTTCCGCGCCGCAAGCGCGGGCGGCTGAAGGTGTTTCTGGGCATGTCACCTGGCGTGGGCAAGACCTATGAGATGCTGCGCGCCGCACGCCGTCGAAAGGCCGAGGGGCTGGACGTCGTCGTCGGCGTGGTCGAGACCCACGGCCGCAAGGAGACGATGAGCCTGCTGCGCGGGCTGGACGTCATGCCGCGGGCGCCCATCGAACACCGCGACCGCGCCCTGATGGAGTTCGACCTCGACGGCGCTCTGGCGCGACGGCCCGAACTGCTGCTGGTCGACGAATACGCCCATTCCAACGCGCCCGGCTCGCGCCATCCCAAGCGCTGGCAGGATGTGGAGGAACTGCGCGACGCCGGCATCGACGTCTGGACCACGCTGAACATCCAGCATTTGGAAAGCCTGTCCGACGTCATTTTGCGCATCACCGGCGTGCGCCAGCGCGAGGCGGTGCCGGACAGCGCCCTGACCGGCGCCGACGACATCGAGGTCATCGACATCACGCCCGAAGACCTGCGGGCGCGTCTGGTGGAGGGCAAGGTCTATGTGCCCGAAACGGCGCGGGTGGCGTCCGAAAACTTCTTCAAGATCGAGAACCTGACGGCGCTGCGCGAACTGGCCCTGCGGCGGGCGGCCCAGACGGTGGACGACCAGCTTCTGACCCACCTGCGCGAGCGGGGTGTGTCGGGGCCGTGGGCGGCGAACGAGCGGATCCTGGTTCTGGTCGGCGGCGACGCCATGACCGCCTCCCTGGTTCGGACCGGTCGGCGGATGTCGGACATGATGATGGACGCCCCCTGGTCGGTGGCCCATGTCGAGCGGCCCAGTGGATCGCGCGCCGACGCTCGGTCGGCGGGACGGTTGTCCGAAGCCTTCAAGCTGGCAGAGCAGCTGGGCGGACGGCCCTTGACGATCAGCGGCGACGACGTGGTGCGCGCCGTTCTGGACCACGCCTACCGCAACAACGTCACCCAGATCGTCATCGGCAAGACGCGCGGCGGGCGGTTCGCCGAATGGACCGGCCGGGCGCTGGCGACCGAACTGTTGCGAAAGGCGCAAGGGGTCGCCGTCCACGTCGTGACCGAGGGCGATCTGACGGCGCCCGAACCGGCGGCCAAGTCCGGCGTCAGGGCGGCGCTGGACTGGCGCGGCTATCCGGCGGGGGCGGGGTTCGTCCTGGCGGCGACGGGGGCCGCTCTCTTGCTCGACACCCGGTTCGAGCGGGTCGATTTGGGCGTCATCTATCTGGCGGCGGTTGTGGCGGCGGGGGTGCTGAACGGCCTCAGACCCGCACTGGCGGCGGCGACCTTGGCCTTTCTGACCTACAACTTCCTGTTCCTCCAGCCGCGCTACAGCTTCCTGATCGGTTCTCCGACCGATTTTCTGACCCTGCTGCTCTTCTGGGGCGTGGCCCTGGGCACAGGCGCCCTGGCGGGGCGGGTGCGCGAACAGGCCAGAGCCGCCCAGCGCCGCG
>NZ_DLTK01000064.1:40443-40754 GCF_002500885.1 Brevundimonas sp. UBA7838 | reverse complement strand
GGTCCTTGTTGGGCTGGAGCGACACCAGGTCGGTGTAGACAAGGACGCGGTGATCGACGTCTGTGAGACCGATCGGACGCTCGCCGAGGCGGTTGGCCGGGGCCATGGCGATCGCATCGACGCCGACGCCGACCGCCATGTCCGGCGGGGCGTTCTCGGGGTCACGCATGTTCATGCCGGCCATGGACATCCCGGCCATTTCGCCCGCCGGCGCCGCGCCCTGGGCCGGGGCTCCGTGGTCCATGCCGGCCATCACGCCGTGATCCATCCCGGACATGCCGCCCATTGAGCCGTGATCCATTCCGCCCATG
>NZ_DLTK01000064.1:651-40323 GCF_002500885.1 Brevundimonas sp. UBA7838 | reverse complement strand
CCGTGATCCATTCCGCCCATGCCCATGTCGCGCATGGTCAGATTGGGAACCTCGCGCAGCGGCGGAACCTCGGCGGTCATGCCCAGGCGGGGAGCCAGGGTCGCCCGTCCCATGCCGGAGCGGTCGATGGCTTCGGAGACGATGGTGTAGGCTCGGTCATCGGTCGGCCGGACGATGACGTCATAGGTCTCGGCCACCGAAATCTGGAACTCATCGGTCTCGACCGGGCGGACGTTCTCGCCGTCGGCCTGGACCACGGTCATCGGCAGGCCGGGAATGCGGATGTTGAAGATCGACATGGCCGAAGCGTTGATGATGCGCAGCCGCACCCGCTCGCCGGGCCGGAACAGGCCGGTCCAATTCTCCTGCGGACCGTGGCCGTTGATGAGATAGGTGTAGGTCGAGCCGTTGACGTCGAGGATGTCGCGAGGGTCCATCCGCATCTGGCCCCACATCCGCCGCTCCTCCAGGCTCATGCGGTCGCTGCCATCCAGGAGGCCCGCCAAGGTGGTGCGCTGCTGGTTGAAGTAGCCGGGGCTCTTCTTCAGTTTGTCGAGGATTTCGTGCGGATGCATGAAACTCCAGTCCGACAGGACCAGCACATGCTCGCGGTCGTAGGCGATGGGATCGGCGCCCGCCGGATCGATGACGATCGGACCGTAGTGCCCCATCGCCTCCTGAAGACCAGAGTGGCTGTGATACCAGAAGGTGCCCGACTGCTTGATCGGGAACTCATAGACGAAGGTCTCGCGGGCCTTGATGCCGGGAAAGCTGATGCCCGGCACGCCGTCCATCTGGAACGGCAGGAGCAAGCCGTGCCAGTGGATCGAGGTGTCCTCGTCCAGACCGTTGGTGACCGCTAGCCGGACATTCTGGCCCTCCCGCAGGCGCAGCAGCGGCGCCGGCAGAACGCCGTTGATGGTCACCGCATGGCCCGTGCGCCCCCCCACCGTGAAGGGCGAGTGGCCGACGGTCAGGTCGACGTTCGGTCCGGTCAGCGTCGGCAGGTCCGACCGCAGCCCCGCCGAACCCGTCTGCGCCCAGGCCGGAAGCAAGCCTTGCAGTCCCAGCAATCCACCGCCGATGGCGGCGCCCCGGAGAAGCGTTCGGCGATCAAGGCGAGCGGTCGACATCAGAGAAGTTTTCCTTGGTCGGCAAGTGAGCCGTTCGTTCAGATACGCATCTGAGCGGCGCATCCCTTGCGTCAGGTCGCCACAGTCTTCGAGATAACGCTCTTGCGCGCGCGCTCGGCACCGCGACGCCGAACCGGCGCTCAAGCCAAGGCGTCGACCAGCTTTTTTCGCGCGCGGGCGATCCGCGTTTCCACGGCCTTCGGCGTGATGCCCAATATGGATGCGACCTCCGCATGAGAGCGCCCTTCAAGCGTGGCCAACAGGAGTGGGGCCTTCAGGGCGTCGGGAAGCTCAGACAGCGCGTGTTGCAGGTCCTGGGCCCTGCGCTGATCGTCCAGCCTAGCTTCAGGCATGGGTGCGTCTTCCCCCACCGCCGTCGCCTCGGGAGCATCGAGCCCCATCACGCCGCGCACGACACGGCGAACGGAGCGCCGCCGGCTCCAGTCCCGACACTTGTTCAAGGCGATGGAACGCAGCCAGACATCGAAAGGCCGCGCCGGATCATATCGCCGCATGGCGAGCCACGCTGAGGCATAGGCTTCCTGAAGCACGTCATGCGCTTCAGCCTCGTCGCCGACGTAGCGGCGAATGAACCGGTAGAGGTCGGCCTTGGTGGCGGTCATCAAGGCAGTGAAAGCGGCCCGGTCTCCACCCGCCGCTCGGACCTCGATGCTGGCTTCAACCCCCACGCGCCGCGCTTAGCCGGCTTCGTAGCGTACGGCGTCGACGACGGCCGCGTCGAACACCTCGGCCTGTGCCGGGGTCAGAACGGATCGCATCTCGAACACATGGGTAATCGTCGCCTTTTGCAGATCGCCCATGGCGGTATGGAAGTGATCGACAGCCGCCTGGACCTGCGGCGTGTCCCCGTCGCTTGCGGCGATGGCGGCCGCGAGTTCGCGATTGGCGGCACGAACCTCCGCCTCCAGTGCCGGGCGACGCGCGGCGAAGCGGGCTTCAATGACGTCTAGACGGCGGTCCTGCTCCGCGCTGAGGTCGAGTTTTTCATGGACGACGCTGTGCAGGCTCGGCGGCTGGCGCTCGCGCATGATCCAGGTCGCGCTCGCCCAGGTCGCTGCCCCGCTGGCGAGCGCCGCCAAGATCGCCGTGGCGACGATCGACTTCCACGTCGCCCTCATCCCCAAACATCCAGGCTGGCCATAGGTGACAGGCCGGCTGACACCGTGAAGATACGCAGCTCTGAAGGCTCTGGCCGTGGGGTCATGAGCATCAGACCGCCGTTCGCACCGCCGACGACAAGGGCGATCGCCACGGCGGCGATCCGCACCTGACCCATTCGGGCGCGATCCCGGCGCTCGCCAATCCGGGACCAGACGGCGTCCTCCACGCCCGCAAGCCGTGAAGCGTCGCCGGGCGCAGCCGCTCCGATCAGTCTTTCGATGTCGTCAGTCATTGCGCACCTGCCTCACGCCCCCCCTCCATACGGGCCGGTTTGAGCTTCCCCTCATGAGGGGAAAGGTCCGGCCCCGCGTAGATACCAGAGAACGACCGGTATAGCCGTGTCGTCCAGGGGGATCGATGTGAGCGACAGGTCAGGCCCCGCCCGGGCTCCCTTCCCGGACGTGCTCGATCCCCTCACCAGCGTGAGGTTTTTCCTCGCGCTCGGCGTCGTGCTCTTCCATTTCCAGCTTTACTGGACCTTGCCTGCGGAGAGCGCGGGCCTGCTGAACCGCGCCCGGCTCGGCGTGGATGTCTTCTTCATCCTGTCGGGCTTCATCCTCGCGCACGTCTATCTGCAAGGGAACGGCGCGCCCGACTACAAGCGGTTTCTGGCAGCTCGGTTCGCCCGAATCTATCCGGCTCACCTGTTCATCCTCCTGGCCATGCTCGGGCTTGTATTGATCGCCCCGATGGTCGGCGTCGGTCTGGAGCCAGGCCGATTCAATCCCGCCGATTTCGCGGGCACTCTGCTGCTCGTTCAGGCCTGGTTTCCGCGCGAAACCATGGCGCTCTGGAACGGACCAGCCTGGTCGCTGTCTGCCGAATGGTTCGCCTATCTGTTCTTCCCGGCCTACGCTGCTGTCGCCCTCCGCCTGCGGTCGAGGCCGTGGGCTCTGATCGCACTCTCCGCGCTGCTGTTCGTCGCGCTTGACGCCTTTTACCGGACGCAGTTCGGGCGGGTCCTGCCACGGGCGGAGGACAGCCTGGGCATCCTGCGCATCATTCCCGAATTCCTCTACGGCATTGGCCTCTACTATCTCGGTCAGCGCTGGACGCCTTCGCCGCGAATGTCCCTCATGGGCGCCCTGGTCGCCACGACCCTGCTGCTGACGCTCATGCAGATCGGCGCCGACGACCGGGTCATCGTGGCGGCGGCCGGTCTCTTCATCCTGTCGCTCGCCCTGTTGGCCAAGGCTCCGGTCCGGACCTTCCTGTCTCACCCCGTCCTTCTGTTCGCCGGCGAAGCGTCGTTCGCCCTCTATCTCGTCCACATCCCCATCCTGATGGTGTGGCGCAATGCGGCGCAGGCGTTCTCCGGCTGGGGTGCGGACTATCGAATGGGCCTGGTCGAACTGGCCGCCATGCTTGTGTTGACGCTCGCCGCCGCGGCCGCCATCCATGTCTTCGTCGAGCAGCCTGGCCGACGGTGGTTGCGGGCGCGGCTGGCGCCGCAGCGCGCCGACCCTGTCGAGGCGCAGCGATCCGTCCACAGCGATCAGGGAGAACCCTTTTGAATCCCGCCAATCTGAACCGTCGTCTACTCATGGGCGCGGCCGTCTTCATCGGCATGGGCGGGTCCGCCTGCGCCCAGACCCGTCCGTCCAGAAACCTCACGGTCTTCAAGACGCCCACCTGCGCCTGCTGCGACGCCTGGATCGCGCACATGCGCCAGGCGGGCTTCACCACCACCATCACCGTCCTTCCAAGCCTTCAATCGGTCCGGAGCAGCCGGGGCATGCCGGACGCGCTCGCCTCCTGTCATACCGGTCTGATCGATGGCTATCTGGTCGAGGGTCATGTGCCGGCCCCGGACGTCATTCGACTGCTGACCGAGCGACCGGCGGCGGTGGGCGTCGCGGTCCCGGGCATGCCGCTCGGTTCGCCCGGCATGGAGACGCCGCAGGGGCGCAAGGAGCCCTACGACACTCTGCTGGTGCTTCGCTCGGGCGCGACCCGCGTGTTCGCCCGCCACAACCCGCCGGCCTGACGCAGATCGCGCTCAGCCCGTTCAGATCACCCACAATCCGGAGTTCGCCATGTCCCGCACCTCTCTCGCCCTCGTCCTGTCGCTCGCCGTGCTTTCGGCGACACCCGCCTTCGCCCAGGACCACGCCCACGTGCATGCCCAAGCCGCCGGCTCGGTCGCCGCGGAAGCTGCGGACGCGGCGGCGGCCGTCGACGCCTTTCACGTCGCCCTGAAGGCCGGCGACACGGCCGTCGCCCTGGCCCTGATGGCGCCGGATGTGATGATCTTCGAGGAGGGTGGCGCGGAGCGATCGCGCGACGAGTATGCGTCCCATCACCTGGGCTCGGACGCCGCCTTCGCCGCCGCCTCTGAAGCGACGGTGACGCGCAGATCGGGATGGGCCGACGGGGACATCGCCTGGATCACCAGCGAAGGCCGCACCACGGGCCAATTCAACGGCCGCGCCGTAGACCGCCTGACGACCGAAACCATGGTCCTCAAACGCCATGCCGACGGCTGGCGCATCCACCACATTCACTGGTCGTCGCGCGCGCCCGGCTGACGCTCAGGCCCGCGCCAGCGGGTCGCCGGCCCTGCGACGTCGGTGAGGAACATCGAGAAGACGCCCGCCCTCGCGGGCGGGCGTCCCCGATCATACGATCAGCAGCAGGTGCAGGCTTCCGCGCAGGCTGCGATAGCGTCGCAGCAAGCGCATACGGCCTGCGCCACGGCGTGCGGCGCGGCCGCGAAGGCGGCTGAACCGGAAGCCAGCAGCACCAGGGCTGCGAGGGTGAGCGTGCGTTTCATGGTTTTGATCTCTGTTTGATTGAATGAGTTCGGTCTTCTTCAACAGGATCAGCGTCGCGGGGGCGGGTCGTCCGCCTCCGCGGTGAAATCGGCATGCCGCGCATCAAGGGATGGATAGAGGACAGACGCATAGACCCGTGCGGGGGTGGGTTCACCGCCCTGAGGGACCAGGCCCTGGCAGATGGCCAGACACGCCTTATGGCACGAGATCCTGACGGTCTTCGGCTCGCAAGGGACGCCGTCGCCGCTCATCGACATGGACGCCATATCCTGATCGACCGGAGCTTCGCAGGCGATCGAAGCGGTGGACACGAACAGCACGGCAAACGCCGCTAGCAGCGCGGTCGTCAGTCGGACGAGGTCATGACGCAGGAACGGCATCGTCTGATCATACTTCAATGGCCGGCGGAGCGACGACCTCATTCAGATCATCGCGATCGCGGCTACAGAGACGCCGGGGGCGGTAGGGTTCCCATGACCGCCACGACGCCGATCAGGGCGAGTCCCAGACCCGTTTCGACCAACTGGCTGCGCCGGAGCGCGCTCATGGCGGCGAGGGAGGGTTGGCCCGTCTCCAGCGCAGAGCCCAGTGTCGGCGTCAGCCGGAACCGGTTGCTCGCCGCCAGCGCCAGCATCAAACCGAAGAGGACGAGCTTGGCGACCAGAAGCTGGCCGTAGAGGTTGCCCGCGATCGACGCCACGCGCTCGGGACCGATCAGGAACCAGCTGTTCACGAGACCGGTCAGCACCAGCAACAGGACCGCCAGCGTTCCCAGACCGGCGAAGCCATGCAGGGCGCGATGGATTGCACGATCGTCCGGACCGGCTCGGCGCAAAAGCAGGGCCGTCAACGCCGCCAGGGCGCCCAGCCACAAGGCCGCTGCCACCGCGTGAATGATGTTGGCGACGAGATGTATGGGCCCGCCAGGGCCCTCGGTGGCCGCGCCATGACCCGTCCACGCGAAGCTGGCGGCCACGATCAGACCCAAGGCGGCCGTCACGCTCCAGAGCGCGCGACCGGGTTTCAGGGCGACCAAGGCGACAAGCCCAAGCAAGGCGGCGGCGGCCCGCACGACCATCGCCATGCCCAGGGCCGTGCCGGTGACCATGAAGGACAGGGACGCGGGTTTGACGGCTTCGCTCAGCGACCCCGCCATGACGGCCGTCTGGGCCACCAGGGCGGCGAGCGAGCCGAGCGCGACGATGATCGCCGCGAGGCGCAATGTCGGTCGCGACCATTCCAGGTTCGGCGCGTCGGGGTCTTTGAAGCTGTAGAGAAGGAACAGCGGCGCGCCGAGAAGGACGACGCCGCCGGCGTATTGAAGCCAGCGAAGCGCGATGACCGCGACTTCCAGCACGGCGTCAGCGCACCGTGAAGGTGTAGGATCCCGTCATGCGGTGGCCGTCGCTCGACGCGATACGCCAGTCGACACGGTAGGCGCCGGCGGCCAGCGGGCGAGCCAGCGCGCCCGTGAGGGTCCTGCCGTCCTCGGCGACCGAGGTGCGGATCGCGATCTTCTCCCCCGCCGCATTGACGACGTCGAAGCCGGAAAAGGCGGGAACGCTGCGTTCGCTGAAGGTCAGGGTCAGCGTCCGGGTCGCGGCCACGGTGGAGTCGGGCGCCGGGGTGGCGCTGACCAGGCGAGCGTGGGCCGCCGCCGGTCCGGCGGCGAAGGCCACGACCGCCGCGACGGCGATGAAGGGCGCGGGGTTGAAGTAACGCATACTCAGTCTCCAGACGTTTGGCCGGTCCCGGCCTTCTGCTTCTCTACGCGCCACACGACCGCGTCCCTCATGAAGAGGAAGCGGGCGGCGGCTGAGGCCTTCCCCCGCACGCCGGGGTCAGCGGCGACGCTTCTCGAGGAGCGCCTGCATCTGGGCGATCTCCTCCTGTTGACCACGCACGATGCCGTCGCACAGGGCGATGATCTCCGGATCGGTCAGGGAGGCTTGCTCGCACATCAACACAGCCCCGGAATGGTGCGGGATCATCGATCGCAGGAATTCGTCGTCGCCAACGAACGCCTGGGTGCGCATGCCGACGAAGCTGCCGACGAAGATCACGACGGCGACCGCTCCAATGACCAGGTTCGTTTTGCGCGACGGGTACATGGACCGCATGAAGACGAGCATGAGGACCGCCATCGGCGCGACCATCATCAGGGTCATGTAGACGTTGTTCAGGTTGAGATAGAAGTGACCGAGCGTGGCGATCATCGTGTACATGACCAGGTACATGATGACGAAATCGAGCGCCAACTCGAGGTACAGGCTCCGATAAGGGCCGAGTCCACGAGCGTTGCCTTGCCCGCCGTGGTCCATCTGTTGATGAGACATCGTCCGTATCCTCTTCAGAAATTTCAGTTCGTCTTCGCCTGCCGCTGCGAATGCCTGGAGACTGCGGTCAGCGTCTAAATCAATCCGGCCCGTCACAGCCGGTTCCTCCCTTGGGTGGGTGGGCGGACTGGTGATTGCCTATCCTGGCTAAAGCCTCACCGCGCGCAGTCTCAGCGCATTGCCGATGACGCTGACCGAGGAGAGCGCCATTGCGAGCGCCGCAAGGGCAGGCGAGAGAAGCCAGCCGAAGACGGGATAAAGCAGGCCAGCCGCCACGGGGATGCCAAGGGCGTTGTAGCCGAAGGCGAAAACGAGGTTTTGGCGGATGTTGCCCATCACCGCGCGGGACAGACGCCGTGCGCGCACGATGCCTTGCAGATCTCCGCCCAGAAGGGTGACGCCGGCGCTTTCGATGGCGACGTCCGAACCCGCCCCCATAGCGACGCCGACATCGGCGGCGGCGAGGGCAGGGGCATCGTTGACGCCATCTCCCGCCATGGCGACGATCCGACCCTGCGAACGAAGCTGTTGTACTACAGACGCCTTGTCCTGCGGCAGAACCTCCGCCTGGACTTCGTCGATGCCGAGGCGACGCGCGACCGCTTCGGCCGTCGTCCGGTTGTCCCCGGTCATCATCACCAGCCGCAGACCGGCCGCTTTCAGCGCGAGGATCGCAGCCGGCGTGGTGGCCTTGATGGGATCGGCGATGCCGATGACCCCGGCCGCCTTTCCGTCGATAGCCACGAATATGGCGGTGGCGCCGTCGTGGCGAAGGGCCTCCGCCTTCGGCTCCAGCGCGGAGACGTCGATTGAAAGCTCGCCGAGAAAACGGGTGTTGCCCAGGGCGACCTGGCGGCCCTCAATCGTCCCGCGGACGCCGCGACCGACCGGGCTGTCGAAGTCCACGGCCTCGGTAAGGGGGATGTCCCGATCCTTGGCTGCCCGGACAATCGCGTCGGCCAACGGATGTTCGCTGCCCCGCTCGAGGCTGGCCGACAGACGCAGGATGTCCGCTTCCACGAAGCCCTGGGCTGGCAGGATCGCCGTCACCGACGGACGGCCCTCCGTCAGGGTGCCGGTCTTGTCCAGAACGAGGGTGTCGACTTTCTCGAAGCGTTCGAGCGCCTCGGCGTTCTTGATCAGGACGCCGGCGTGGGCGCCACGTCCCACCCCGACCATGATCGAGATCGGCGTGGCCAAACCCAACGCACAGGGACAGGCGATGATGAGCACCGAAACGGCGGCGACCAGGGCGTAGGACAAACGGGGCTCGGGACCGACCAGGCCCCAGACGACGGCGGCGAGCAGGGCGATCGCGATCACTGTGGGAACGAACCATCCGGAGACCGTATCGGCCAGCCGCTGGATCGGGGCGCGACTGCGCTGGGCCTGGGCCACCATCTGGACGATCTGCGCCAGCAGGGTGTCGGCGCCCACCTTGTCGGCGCGCATGATGAAGGATCCGGTCTTGTTGAGCGCGCCGGCCACGACGCGGTCGCCGACGTCCTTGGTCACCGGCATGGACTCGCCGGTCACCATGGATTCATCGACAGCGACCCGCCCCTCCAGGAGTTCGCCATCGACCGGGATCTTCTCTCCGGGCCGGACCCGCAGGCGGTCGCCGACGGCGATCTGGTCAAGCGAGACATCTTCATCGACGCCGTCCGCCCGGATTCGGCGGGCGGTCTTGGGCGTGAGGTCCAGCAGGGCGCGGATCGCGCCCGAGGTCTGTTCGCGGGCGCGCAGCTCCAGAATCTGGCCGACGAGGACCAGCACGGTGATAACCGCCGCCGCCTCGAAATACACCGGCGCGCTGCCGTCGGCCTTCAGGAAGGCGGGCGGGAACAGGGTTGGCGCGACGACGGCCACGACGCTGTAAAGCCATGCCACGCCGACCCCCATGGCGATCAGGGTGAACATATTCAGCCGACGGGTGCGCAGCGATGTCCAGCCGCGCTCGAAGAAGGGCCAGCCGCACCAGAGAACCACGGGGGTCGCCAAAGCGAACTGGATCCAGTTCGACATCTGGCCCGGGATGAACATGTGGAGATTGGCCAGATGTCCGCCCATTTCCAGGGCGAAGACCGGCAGGGTCAGGACCAGACCGACCCAAAAGCGTCTGGTGAAGTCGATCAGCTCGTGGTTGGGCGGGGCTTCCGCCGTGACCGTCTCCGGCTCAAGCGCCATGCCGCAGATCGGGCAGGAGCCTGGGCCTTCCTGCCGGATCTCGGGGTGCATCGGGCAGGTGTAGATGGCGCCGGGAACGGCCGGCTCGGCCTCCACGCGAGGGTTCAGGTAACGCATCGGATCGCCGATGAATTTGGTCCGGCACCCCGCCGAGCAGAAGAAATAGTCCTGACCGCCATGACTGGCTCGGTGAGCGGTAGTCGTCGGATCGACCGACATGCCGCAGACGGGATCCTTGACCGTAGCCGCGCCATCCGAGGCCTTCGCCCCGCAGCAGGCGTGACCCGAGGCATGATTGTGAGGATGCGTGGACATGTCGCTCTCTCCGGCTGACCGAAGGGCTCACATATACCCATGGGGGGGTATATCGCAAGATACCCGTCTGGGGTATATGGGGGTGCTCAGGAGGACAGGCCGCATGCAAACCGACACGAAACCCAAAGTCCTCAACAGGCTCAGTCGGATCGAAGGCCAGGTGCGGGGAATCTCCCGCATGGTTGAAGATGACCGGTATTGCGTCGACTTGCTGACGCAACTTCAGGCCGTTCGAGCCGCGCTCCATCGCGTGGAGACCGAAGTGCTACGGGATCACCTCGACCACTGCGTCATGGGCGCCATGACCGGCGACGATCCCGAGGATCGCAAGGCCAAGGCCGGCGAGCTGATCGAGCTCTTGGCGCGGGCCGGACGGTAGGGTCGGCGGAACGAATGGGCCCTCCTGGTCGCTAACGTCGGGACCCCAAGGAGCCGTCATGAAACGCATCAGCCTCGTCCTCGCCGCCTGCGCCTTGGCTACGGCCTGTTCCCCGCAAGCCGAAGAGCCCGCCGTAGCCACGCCTGAGGCCGCCGCAGCGGCAGACGCCCATGGCGGAATGGAGGGCGGCATGGCTGCGCCTGCGCCCGGCGACTCCGTCGCCACCCAAGGCTACAAGGCCTCGATGAACACGATGATGGAGGCGATGCCCGCCTTCACCGGGGACGCCGACATCGACTTCATGAAGCAGATGCGAGGTCACCACGTCGCCGCCGTCTCGGTGGCCCGTGTGGAGCTCGCGCAAGGCAAGGACGCCCAAGCGCGGGACCTGGCCCAGGAGGTGATCACGGCGCAGGAGCGCGAAATCACCCTGATCGACGCCTGGCTCGCCCAGAAGGGAGCGTCGGCGGCTCCCGCCGCCTGATCGCGAGATCAGCGCACCGCGTCCGACGACCAACGATGTGCGTAATCCGCCATCTGTCGTCCTCGTGGCGAAAGACCGATCGGCCAGTCCCGCCGTCCTCGAAAATCAGGACGCCGTCGGCCGCAAAGCCAGTGCGGCGTTTGCATCCCGGTCGTCGCGCGCGGCATGACACGCGTCGACGACGCTTGTCGCTATCGCCATACGATCGAGCCGGTAAGCTCGACGACGACCGTGCGGATGAGATACAGTGTACGTCCAAGTGATGGTGCACAGTGGCAAGGCGAACCGAACTCGTTGCATTGCAGCTCAGTGCTCAGAGAGTCCGATAGACCGCAAAAGATGACGAATTCACGCAGATGTTATTGCTTAGAATTTTCTGAATGTTTTCAGAATACTTCCCGTCTGTCGGTTGTTCAATCGGTCCGCCGGTTGATAAGCGAGAAAAAACCCCAAGCCGATCAGCGGCTTGGGGTAATTTGTGTAATCGAGTGGGAATAGGGCAGGGCGTCCTTTGGTTCTTTCAAGTGGCAGGTATTCCTCGAACCCGCACAATGCGCCGGCGTGCAGGTTGCAACTGCTTTCCCGCTTAACCCGCGCGTTTCGACGAGATTACAAATCCGCCGTCAGGATCGTCACCTGCTTGCGAGTCGCGGCCGAATATGACTAAACATGAATGACACCGGTAGCAGTCAGGCGGCCAACTCGCTTTGACACCGGTGTCTCCCGTCAGCAGCGGGAGGCGTGAACGGGGGCGTTCGATCCTTGAAGCGCACCACTTGGGAGGAGAAACTAGAATGATCCAACGCCACAAATTCGCGCGCCACGCCCTGGTCGCCACCGCGTCGCTGGGAGCCCTAGCTCTCGCCATGATGGCGCATGACGCCGCCGCCCAAACGGCCGAGGTCGCTGCGCCTCAGACGGATGACGCCGCCGAGGTCGATGACATCGTCGTCACGGGCTTCCGGGCCAGCCTTCAGAATTCCTTGAACATCAAACGCCGCGAAGCCGGCGTCGTCGACGCCATTTCTGCTGAGGACATCGCGGATTTCCCCGATACCAATCTGGCCGAGTCGATCCAGCGCATTCCCGGCGTCTCGATCGACCGCGATGCGGGCGAGGGCCGGTCGATCACCGTCCGCGGTCTGAGTTCGGAGTTCACCCGCACGCGGATCAACGGCATCGAGGCCCAGGCATCGACCGGCGCCACCGACTCGTCGGGCGGGGTGAATCGCGGTCGTGGCTTCGACTTCAACGTCTTCGCCTCAGAGCTCTTTAACAATATCACGGTGCGCAAGACCGCCTCGGCCGAGACGGAAGAGGGGTCGCTGGGGGCGACCGTCGATTTGCGCACCAGCCGTCCATTCGACAAGATGGGCTTCCAGGGCGCGCTGTCTGGCCAGTACGGCTACAACGATCTGTCGCAGGACTGGAGCCCGCGCTTCGCCGGTCTGATTTCGAACACCTGGGCGGATGACCAGATCGGCGCTCTGTTCTCGATCGCCTACAGCGAGCGCGACAGTCTGGAGGAAGGTTTCAGCTCGGTGCGCTGGGGACCTGCCAGCGCTGACGGCGGTTTCCAGAATGGCGCTGTCCTGCCGAACGCCGCGCGCACCTACCACCCTCGCATCCCGCGCTATGGCAGCCTGGAGCACAGCCAGGAACGTTTGGGCGCGACGCTGTCGGTGCAAGCCCGGCCCGGCAATGGTCCGACCCTGTTCACGATGGACATGCTGTACTCGAAGCTGGATTCGACGCGCAGCGAAAACTTCCTGCAAGCCTGGTCGCTCAGCCGTGGCGCCGATCAGGGCGGCAAGCCGCAGGTCGACATCATGAGCTTCGAGATCGATCCCGACACTGGCGAGATGATCTACGCCCAACTCGACGACATGGACATCCGCAGCGAGCAGCGGTTTGACGAGCTGGAAACCGAATTCAAGCAGATGACCTTCGGGGTCGAGCACGAGTTTTCGGATCGGCTGCGGTTCGACGGCCTGATCGGTCGCGCGGAATCCAGCTTCGCCAACCCGGTCCAGGTCAGCGCCATCATCGATCGCCAGAATGTCGATGGCTATTCCTATGATTTCCGTCAGAATCGCAATCTGCCGGCGATCAACTGGGGCTTCAATGTCGCCGACCCTACGCAGTGGAGTGTTGTCGGACCGACCGGCGCCCAGCCCCGCTCGGAGCTGCGCATCAGTTCGAACTTCCAGGAAAACGTCTACACGACGGGTGAGGCCAACTTCGCCTTCGACGTAAGCGATTGGCTCACACTGAAAGCGGGCGTCAGCCGCAAGGAATACGAGTCGAGCAGCCGCGCCTTCGCGCGCCCAAACAACGCCAACGGTTCGCCAGCGCTGCCGGCGGGCACGAGCATGGCTTCGGTCACCAATCTGCTGAGCGGGTTCGGTCGCAATCTCGATCTGCCGTCGGGCGCTGCGACCAGCTGGGTTCGGCCGGATCTAGCTGCGTTGCAAACAGTCTGGAACTACAACTGCAACTGCGACACGGGCGTAGCAGGCGGTGATTTCCGACTGATCGGCCTGAACGGCAATCCGTCCACCTATGGCAACTGGCGTGACGTGACCGAGACCGACACCGGCGCCTATGTGCAGGCCGACTGGGACACGGAAATCATGGGTGTGCCCTTCCGAGGCAACGTCGGCGTACGTCAGGTCAAGACCGAGGTCGACGCCTTGGGTTATTCGAATGTTGGTGGTGTTGCGACGCCGGTCCGGGGCGAGAACGAATATGACGACACCCTGCCGTCGCTAAACGTGTCGATCGAGCCGATGAAGGATCTGATCGTGCGCGTGGGCGCCGCCAAGGTCATGGCGCGACCGCCTGTCACCAGTCTGGTTCCGGTCTTCACGCTGAGCGCGGCCGGGGCGGCCACGAACACGGCCTCGCTGGGTAATGTCGAGCTGGAACCGTATCGGGCGACGACCTACGATCTGTCGGTTGAATATTACTTCGCGCCTGAAGCTCTGCTGTCCTTCGCCTACTTCTACAAGGACATCTCGACCTATGTGCAGACGACCACCGAACCGCTGTCTTACAGCCAACTGACGGCCTTGAACCCTGTGGCCTTCCCGGCGGGCGGTCGTCCTGCGGGCGACATCTATCAGTTCAGCACGCCCACCAACACGCCGGGCGGCCCGCTGAAAGGCTTCGAGATCAGCTATCAGCAGACCTTCTCCTTCCTGCCCAGCCTGCTGTCGAATATCGGTACGCAACTGAACTACACGCACGTTGAATCCGAGATTCAGTATTGCGTCACCGCAACCTGCGCGGCCTTTGTGACGGCGGATCTGGTCAACCTGTCGCCAAACGCCTGGAACGCAACGCTGTATTATGATGACGGCAAGTTCAATGCGCGTGTGTCGGCGGCCTATCGCGACACCTATTTCCAGAACGTGCCGGGTTCAAACGGCGCCACGGGTCTGATCCCGTATCAGGGCAAGACCGAAACTACGACGATCGACGCTTCAGCATCCTATAACCTGACCGATAACCTCAGTGTTTCTGTCGAGGGGCTGAATTTGACCGACGAAGCCAACCGTCAGAACCACGGCGACATCGGCCTGCCGCGTGACAGCACCTATGTCTATCACCACACTGGCCGCCAGGTTTACATTGGCGCGCGGTATCGCTTCTGATCCCAACAGATCGGCGAGATAAGACAGGCGGCGTCGGTATAACCGGCGCCGCCTTTCTTTTGACATCGGCCGAACTGCGCGACGCGGCGAGAGAATTTTCGCCTGCTGACTAGTTGCCTTGGCGGAAGTCGAACCTTTGGTTTGCGACGAAATCTTCCCAGGCGCTGCGCGTGGCGAAGTCCAGGCCGCGATCCCACGCCGATCCCATGTAGTAGGTGAACGACTGACCCGGCGTGACCCGCACCAGGATCAGATAGTTGTCGGCGTCTTCGGTGAAGCCTTCGACCGTTGCGGGATCAACCGCCAGAGCGATGCCGAGCGAGCCATGCTCGGGGTTTTCAGGCTCCCAGAACATCAGACGCCCGTGTGCGGCGTCGCGCGTGACGAAGCCTCGTCCGTTGTCGTTGCTGCGCTTCGAAATGCCGATCGCGACGATCAGCGGTGCGTCGGAGTTCGAGGTCAGAGTGGAAGTCATTCGCGTAAAGTTGGAGCCTAACGGAAGGCTGAACTCACGCCTTTCTGAAACCATGCGCACGACGTCGACAGGCCAAGGACGGTAGGTCACGCTAAACCGCGCCTCATCGCCGCCGGTTTTGTCGATCTGGTAGGTGGAGAAGTTGCGACTGGTCCAGAGCTTGTTGTCGTACCAGATGCCCAGACCCCCGGCGCCTCTGCCGCGTCCCACATCGTAATAATCCAGGCCTTCACCGCGATCGACGTGATAGTTCGGGAACTTCAACTGGCGGTCCATGAAGGGATAGCGGACACGTTTGGCCCACACATCGATGCCCGAGCCAGAGGGCGCCTCGCGCGCTTCAAGCGTGGGACCGTAAATGCGATGAGCGACGCGATCGTTTTCCCATAGCAGATCATCCAAACGATCCGGCGCGAAGCGGGCGACGGCGCGCGGTCGCTGCTGGTCTTCCGGCGGCGGCTCCAGCGGTTCGATGGTCGAGGGTCGATTCAGAGCGGATGGATCGTAGGAGAGCGCCGAGGTCGCACGCATTTCGGCGTCTCGGCGGCGTATTTCTTCGGCGCCGACGACCGTCACGGGGGCGGGCGGGACAGGTGTGGTCGCAGCGATCACTTCGGCCGTGTCGCGCGTGGGTTCCGCCAATGGCAGAGAGCGAACTGGGTCATTCAGCGACGCGACTTCCAGCCCAGCCAGAATATAGGTTCCTGAAGCATAGAGGCCGACGTCTTCAGGGTCTGTCGACACGGGCTGATCGCCGGTCTTCTGCGCCGCGCCCATCAGGCCTTTCGCAAGGACATGGCGGTTCAGGCCGGCCCAACCCTTCAACACATGCGGCAGGTAGGTGTCGCGATCCAAAAGGCCGTGATTGATCCCCCAGGCCAGGGCGTAGACATAGAAGACCGAACCTGAGGTTTCAGCCTCGGGATAGGCTTCGGGGTCCAGAAGGCTGGCGCGCCACAGTCCGTCCTCTTGCTGGAGACCTGCGATCCTGCCGGCAATCTTCTGGAAGAGGTCGACATAGAAGGCGCGCCCGGCGAAATCGACAGGCACGGACTCCAGCCATCGTACCAAACCGCCCATGACCCAGCCATTGGCCCGCGACCAGTAGATGCGGTCGCCGTCGGCGTCACGAAGGTTCTCGTCCTTGAACCGTTCGTCGCGCAGAAAGAGTTTTTCGTCCTCCACCCACAGCCGCGCCGCTGTGCGTCGCCATTCCTTGTCTGCGGCGGTCAGATATTTCGGATCGCCCGTGATCGCGGTCATCCGGGCGAAGACCGGGGGCGCCATATAGAGGGCGTCGGCCCACCACCAGACCACCGCGGTTGTGTCTTCCGCCCTGGCCAGATAGGGGACCTGCCAATCCAGCCGCTGACGCAGCGGCATCAGCACGCCCTCCTGTCCACGACGCGCGTAGAGTTCTTCGTAGAGATCGCCGATCGCGATATCGTCGGCGTTCAGCATCGTCTTGCCCGAGCGTGCGCCGCGCACACTGTAGTTGTAGTGATCGGCCACAGAGCTCAAAAAGCGCAGCGTTCTCCTGTCGTCCGAGACGCGCGCAAGCCGCGAAGCGCCGACGTAAAAGGTGGCTGCGACCCAGTTCGAGGACATCTGCGTCAGGTTGCTGCCCGTCGATAAGGCGAGCGGCTCGGCGGCCATGGCCGCGATTTGCGAGGAGGCGACATATTCGACAGCCGCCATGGTGCTCTCGCGAGACGGCACGCCTGCCACGTCGGTGTATAGGGCGGGGCGGTCGCGTTGAGCCAGCCATTCAGCCTCGACGCCCGGCGGCAAGGCTGCGACCGTTTGCGCTAGAACGGGGCCGGACATGGCGGCCGAGCTCATCAGAACTGCAATCATGCCAAGGCAGGGTCGGGTTGGCAGGGCCATGTTTTCCTCCGGCGCTGCTCCGGGCGGCGCATGATGGTTGGTGGCCCACTTCGACGGCGAGCCGCAACGTAACCGGTGTCAATTTCTGACGATCAGCTATCAGTATCTCTTGTCAGCCTTATATCGTCCACTATTGTGAGACGAAAGAACAGAATGTGGGAAATATAGATGCGCGCCAATCGCCGCACGCTTCTGCAACTGGGTGTCGTCAGCGCCTTGACGCAAGCGACGCCGGCGTTTGCACAGTCGAGCCGTTCGCGCGCCTTCGACGCGTCCGACTATGGCGCGGTGGGCGACGGGATCACCATCAACACGCGTCCTGTCCAGGCCGCCATCGACGCAGCGGCAGGGCAGGGCGGAGGGGTCGTGGTCCTGAAGCCCGGTCTGTATCTGTCAGGTTCGCTATTCGTAAAGTCGGGGGTGACCCTGTCGATTGAACGCGGCGCCACTCTGCGCGGCGTTCAGGATCTGGCCGCTTATCCGATGGTTCGCACGCGTGTTGCGGGCGTTGAGATGAACTGGCCCGCCGGCTTGCTGAATGTCTATCAGCAACAGAACGCCAAGATCACGGGGGAGGGTCTGGTCGATGGCGACGGCAAGGTTTTCTGGGACGCCTATTGGGCGCTGCGCCGCGATTATGATCCGCGCGACCTGCGATGGGCGGCTGACTACGACTGCCGCCGTCCGCGGTTGGTCCACGTTTACGACTCACAGCAGGTCGAGGTTTCCGGTCTGAATCTGGCGCGATCGGGCTTCTGGACCGTCCACGTCTGCTATTCGCGGGACGTGAACGTCGCCGACCTGATCATCAGGAATAACATCGGCGGACGCGGCCCTTCGACGGACGGCATCGATATCGACTCATCGGAGCGGGTGTTGGTCGAGAGATGCGACCTGTCGGTCAACGACGACGCGATCTGCATCAAGGCCGGACGCGACTGGGACGGGCTGCGGGTAGCCCGGCCGTGCCGTCAGGTGAAGATTCGCGACTGCATCGTCCGTGACGCCCTGGCCGGGATGACCTTCGGATCGGAGACATCTGGCGGATTTGACGACATCGAAGTCTCTGGGCTGAGGATCGAGTATCCGGTACCGCTGGGGATCTTCTTCAAATCAGGCCACACACGCGGCGGCGTGATCTCCAACATCCGCCTGCGCGACATCCATCTGCAGGACGTGCGCACATTGATGCAGGTCAACCTGAACTGGTACCCAAACTACAGCTACGCCCAGATCCCGGACGGCATCGCGGACGTGCCGGATTACTGGCGAGCGCTCGCCACGCCCGTGCCGCGCGAACAGGGCATTCCCCGTATCCACGATGTTCGCCTGTCGAACATCAAGGCCGTCGGCGGCAAAGTCGGATTCGCCGCCGCCGCCTATCCCGAAGCGCCGCTGAAAGACTTCATTTTCGAACGGTTGGACTGGGATGTGCAGGATGCGGGCGCCATCGCCAATGCCGAGAACTGGCGCTTCCGCGACTGCAACATCGACACCCTGGACGGCCAAGGCCCTAAGGTGACCGAGTCGTCCGGCGTCACAGGCCTTCGATCCAGACAAGCATGAAAAACCAAAAAGTTGTGGGAGTTAGCGCGATGAAAATCCTTTCCGCCTGTTCGATGCTGGCATTTGGCGCGGTCGCGCTTGTGGGGGGCCTCTCCGGCGCCGCCCAGGCAGAAGTTCTGCGGCTGAACACCCCGGCGGTGGGCCTGACCAGCGATAGGATCGGCGCCTTGCCCGACGCGGAGCGTGGTCCGTGGGCCGAGTATCTGGCACGCTCTCAAGCCCAGCATCGGGCGGACCGCGCTGCGCTCGCGGCCGAGCTTCCCGCTGGAGTTGCTCCGCCGCCGCCGCCCAAGGCCGTCGGACCCGCCCACTACAACATGCCGCTGGACCGGCCTGCCGAATGGTACGCCACAGCCGACGCCCGGGCCGTCGCGGATGCGATCGTCAGTTTCCAGACACCCGCCGGCGGATGGAGCAAAAACCAGGATCGCAGCATCGCGCGCCTGCCGGGTCAGCGGTTCTCCAACGATGCCGAAACCATGGAGCAGAACCCGGCGAACTTCGATGCGCCGGCGGATCGCTTCTGGACCTTCGTCGGCACGTTGGACAACGAGGCGACGTGGTCGGAAATGCGTTTCCTGGCCAAGGTCGCCGCCCACGCGCCCGGACGCGACGGCGACGCCTGGCGGGCCCGCGTCATCCGAGGCGTGCGCTATCTGCTGAATGCGCAGTATCCCAATGGCGGCTGGCCTCAGATCTGGCCGCTCGAAGGCGGCTTCCACGACTCAATCACCTTCAACGACAATGCGGTGGCGAACGCGGCCATGCTGCTTCGTGATGTCGCCCATGGCGCTGAGGGCTTCGACTTCGTGCCGGCTGAGCTGGAGACACGGGCGGCCGAGGCGACCCGGAAGGCGATCGACGTGATCCTCGCGGCACAGGTGCGTCAGGGGGATCGACTGCTGGGCTGGCCGCAGCAGGTCGAGCCCATGCGACTGGTTCCAACCAGCGCTCGGAACTACGAGCCGCGATCCATCGCAAGCGGCGAAACAACCGATATCCTGATCTTCCTGATGGGCGAGGAGAACCCGTCGCCGGAGATCAAGGCCGCCGTTCGCGGCGCAGCCGAATGGCTTCGGGCGGTGCGTGTCTATGACAAGTCATTCGAAATGACCGACGACGGACGCAAGCTGATCGACAAGGCCGGTGCGGGTCCGATCTGGTCCCGCAACTACGATCTGGTGACCGGGCGTCCGATCTTCGGCGACAAGGATCAGACCGTCCACGACGACGTCAATGAAATCTCTGTCGGAAGGCGCAACGGCTATTCCTGGTGGATTTCATCGCCGCAGAAGGCGCTGGACCTCTACGCCGAATGGTCCAATCGGGCCGGGTGAATCCGGGACGCTGATCGGCATTGTCGACGCGGTCTGGCGGCGCGTCTGCAACATTGGTTTGTGAGCCACTAACGGTGAGAACACGCCCCTGGCTCCGGCGCTATTGGGTCAGCAAGGCGAAAGCCGGTGAACCATTTTCCGTTCAGACGGTTAGCCAAGCCAGACTTTACGGAGAGGGCTGGCATGAGCACCCATGGACTGAAGGATGCGGTCGTTCGACCGTTGCATTGGCTATTGCTGGCGTTTCCGATCGCGCTGTTCACCTTCGCCCTGTTCACCGACATCGCCTATCTGAAGACGGCAGAGGTCCAGTGGACGAACTTCTCGGCCTGGCTGATCACTGGAGCGCTGGTGTTCGGCGGTCTCGCTGGCCTGTTTTCGATCTTTGATTTCGTCGTCGGCCTGCGCCACGGGCGGTCACGGCGGGCGACGGTGCATCTGGTCGCGCTCGCGCTGGCCTGGGTGCTGGGTCTGGTGAACGCCTTCAAACACAGCCAGGACGCCTGGAGCTCTGTCGGAGCATTCGGTCTGATCCTGTCGATCCTCTGCACAATCCTGGTCCTGGTCGCCGGCTGGACCGCCTATGCCGCGCGGGAGAGCGTCCGATGAACAAGAACCTGCTCGCCGCCAGCGCCGCCACCCTGGCCATGGCCCTGACGGTCGCATCTTGCGGCAACGCCAGCGATCCGAAACTGAATCAGACCGGCGCGACGCCCGACCTGCCCAAAGTCAACGAAACGCTTGTGCCGCCGATGAAGATCAGCCCGCCGGCAGGCTGGAACGGCGAGACGCCGACGGTGCCGCAGGGCTTTACGATCAGCGCCTTCGCCACGGATCTCAAAATTCCGCGTCAGATGCTGGTCCTGCCTAACGGCGACGTCCTGATCGCCGAGGGGCGCGGCGGCCATGCGCCCGCCATGCGGCCCAAGGATGTGATCGCCGGCGTCATCAAGAAGCAGGGCAATACCAAGATCAAAGGCGGCAACCGCATCACCCTGGTGCGTGACGCGAACAACGACGGTACGCCCGAACTGCGGACCGTTCTGGTGGACAACCTCGATGCGCCCTACGGCTTGGCCTATATCGACGGCTATCTCTATGTCGCCGAACAGGGTGCGCTGGTTCGCTTCGCCTTCCAGCCGGGCCAGACCGGCATCGCCACGCCCGCCGAGCGGGTGACGGAGCTGCCGTCGCGGATCAACCACCACTGGACCAAGTCCCTGACCGCCAGCGCGGACGGGTCGAAGCTGTATGTCGGGACCGGCTCGAACTCGAATATTGGCGAGCGCGGCATGGCGGTCGAGGAAGAGCGCGCCACGGTATGGGAAATCGACCGGGCGACCGGCGCACGGCGCACGGTCGCCACCGGCATTCGCAATCCGACGGCGCTGGCCATCGAGCCCACGACCAATCTGTTGTGGTCGGTCGTCAATGAGCGGGACGAACTGGGGCCGCAACTGGTCCCGGACTATCTGACCCAGGTGCGGGACGGGGCCTTCTACGGCTGGCCCTACAGCTACTGGGGCCAGAACCGAGATCCGCGCGTGATGCCGCAGAACCCCGAGATGGTCGCCAAGGCCATTCGGCCGGACTACGCCCTGGGATCGCACGTCGCCGCCCTGGGCCTGGACTTCGCCCGCAATGGCGGCTTCGGCGGGTCGTTCGCCAATGGCGCCTTCATCGGCATGCACGGCAGTTGGAACCGCCAGGATCCGTCCGGCTACAAGGTCGTCTGGGTGCCGTTCAACGCCGGCCGTCCGGCGGGGCAGCCAGTCGATTTCGCCACCGGCTTCCTGAAAGACGGCAAGGCGCGCGGGCGTCCTGTCGGCGTCGCGTTCGATGGGAACAAGCGTGTGCTGTTCGTCGCCGACGACCTGTCGAACACGGTGTGGCGCATCGCGCCTGCGCGATAGGCCGGCTTTTTCCCTCGCCCGGCAAGGGCGAGGGAAGTCGCTATTGTCCTCGACACATAGCTGAATAAGAAAAATCCCCGGCTGCGAGCAACCGGGGACTTTTCATACGGGGCTGAGCTGTGGCCTACGGCGTGAAGTCGATGGTGCGTTCGAAGGGGGCGTCGACAGGGCGGCCGCGATCCATGATCGGCGTGACCTCGGCGCCATTCATTAGGGCCAAGGCGGCTTCGCCAAAGCCCATGCCCGGGCGGCTTTCTTCCAGCACGACGCAGTCGGTGACGTGGCCCGACGCCAAGGCGGTGCAACGTAGCCGCACGCTGAAGCGGCCGGTGCTCTCGGCCTTGGGCGCGACGGCGCGTTCGATGGCGGGTTGAGGCGCGCTGTACATGGCCGCGTCCTTGAGCAGCGGTCCGGTCGGGGCGCCCAGCAGGGCCGTCATCAATGTCAGGCTGAAGGTCAGTGTCATGGCAGGCCTCGTTCGTCTTCTATTAAGATTTGAACGAGACCTCCGTTCCCCGAACTTTCAAAAACGCGCGGGTGTGTGCGGCGCACCACACTTCGATTTCTCTGCCGAAGTCAGAATGGCCGCAAGCTGGACTTTTGTTCTTGGCACAGGGTCTTCAGCCACGAACGCACGGTGCGCAGACGCGCGGTGTCGTGGACGTCGCGGTGGGTGGCTAGCCAGAAGCGACGTTCGATCAGGATCGACGGCAGCACGCGCACCAGACCCTCGGCCAGGAAGCACGGCAGGACGCCGACGCCGCCCCCGGCGGCGATGATCTCCCGCTGCGCCCGGATCGAAGACGAGGCGACGTGGGGCGCGAGCCCCGGCTGGACCTCGTCAAGATAGCGCAACTCCGGTGCATAGATCAGATCGTCGATATAGCCGACGATGTCGAAGCGGCTCAGGTCGTCGACAGTCTTCGGAACGCCGTTGCGGTGAAGGTGATCGGGCGAGGCGTAGAGGGCCAGCTGATACGGCGTCAGCGGCTCGACGATCAGGCGTGCGGCGTGCGGCGCCGCCAAGGTGATCGCCATGTCGACCTCTCGGCGCGTCGGCGACAGGAAGCCGGAGGTGGCCGCCAGTTCGATCCTTAGACCCGGATGGGCCAGACGCAGCGCGGGCAGGGCGGGGGCCATCAGCGTGACGCCAAACCCCTCGGACGCGCTGACGCGCACCACACCGGCGGGCGCGTCGGGCTGGGTCACGCGGCCGGCAGCCTCCATCGCGCTTTCGGCCTCCAGACCGATATCGAGCAGTTGGGCGCCGGCGGCGGTCAGCTGAAGCCCGGTGGTCGAGCGGACAACCAAGGTGGATTTCAGCGCGCTTTCCAGCCGGGCGACCCGACGCCCGACCGTGGCGGCATCGACGCCCAACCGCTGCGCCGCGCCGCCCAGCGAGCCTGCGCGCGCCGCGGCGATGAAGATGCGCAGATCGTCCCAGTCGTACATGGCCGTCTAGCTATCTTGCAAAAACGCAGAATGTTGCCTGCAACTTTGCATTATAGACCGGCGCGCAGGGGTGATAGCCATAGCCGCAACAAAAGAACCAACAGGGACACCCAGGCCATGCGCGACATTCGCCACTTCATCGACGGTGCGGCTTTCGACGGCGCATCCGGACGCTTCAGCGACGTGTTCAATCCCAACACCGGGGATGTGCAGGCGCGTGTGCAACTGGCGACGACGGGCGAGGTCGATCGTGCGGTCCAGGCGGCGCAGAACGCCTTTGACGGTTGGGCTTCGACCAATCCCCAGCGCCGCGCCCGCGTGATGTTCGACTTCAAACGCCTGGTCGAGGCGCGGATGGACGAACTGGCCGAGCTGCTGTCCAGCGAGCACGGCAAGGTCATCGCCGATTCCAAGGGCGACATCCAGCGCGGCCTGGAAGTGATCGAGTTCGCCTGCGGCATCCCGCACGCGCTGAAGGGCGAATACACCCAAGGCGCCGGCCCCGGCATCGACGTCTATTCGATGCGCCAGCCGCTGGGCGTGGTGGCGGGCATCACCCCGTTCAACTTCCCGGCCATGATCCCGATGTGGATGTTCGGCGTGGCCATCGCGGTGGGCAATACCTTCGTGCTGAAGCCGTCCGAGCGCGATCCGTCGGTGCCGGTGCGTCTGGCCGAACTGATGCTGGAAGCCGGTGCGCCGAACGGCGTGCTGAACGTGGTGCATGGCGACAAGACGGCGGTCGACGCCATCCTGACCCATCCGTTGGTCCATGCCGTCAGCTTCGTCGGTTCGTCCGACATCGCCCACTATGTCTATCAGACCGGCGCCGCCAACCATAAGCGCGTCCAGGCGATGGGCGGCGCCAAGAACCACGGCATCGTCCTGCCCGACGCCGACATGGATCAGGTGATCAAGGATCTGTCCGGCGCGGCCTATGGCTCGGCGGGCGAACGCTGCATGGCGCTGCCGGTCGTGGTGCCGGTCGGCAAGAAGACCGCCGACGAACTGCGTGAGCGTATGGTCGCCGAAATCCCCTCGATGCGGGTCGGCGTGTCGACCGATGCGGGCGCCCACTATGGCCCCGTCGTCACGGCTCAGCACCGCGAGCGTGTCGCGGGCTGGATCGAAAAGGGCGTGCAGGAAGGCGCCGAACTGGTCGTCGATGGTCGCGACTTCAGCCTGCAAGGTCACGAGAAGGGCTATTTCATCGGCCCGTCGCTGTTCGACCATGTGAAGCCCGAGATGTCGTCCTATCAGGAGGAAATCTTTGGGCCGGTGCTGCAGATCGTGCGCGCCGAGACGTTCGAGGAGGCGCTGGCCCTGCCGTCGAACCACCAATACGGCAACGGCGTCGCCATCTTCACCCAGAACGGCCGCGCAGCGCGCGACTTCGCCGCCCGGGTCAATGTCGGCATGGTTGGGATCAACGTGCCGATCCCGGTGCCGGTCGCCTACCATACCTTCGGCGGCTGGAAGCGTTCGGCCTTCGGCGACATCAACCAGCACGGCATGGAGGGCGTCCGCTTCTGGACCAAGACCAAGACCGTGACGGCCCGCTGGCCGGACTCGGCGCTGGAGCATTCGGACAGTTCGTTCGTCATTCCGACGATGCGCTGAGGTCGTCATGGATTTCGCTCTCAACGACGATCAGCGCGCCATTCAGGACGCCGCTCGCGCCTTCGCCGAGGCCGAACTGGCGCCGCATTCGGCGCGCTGGGACGAGGATAAGCATTTCCCCGTCGAGGTGATGAAACAGGCGGCCGAAATGGGCTTCTGCGGCATCTATACGGCTGAGGAGCACGGCGGCATGGCCCTGGGCCGAGTCGAAGCGGCGGTGATCTTCGAAGAGCTGTCGCGCGGCGACGTGGCGACGGCGGCCTTCGTCTCGATCCACAACATGGCGACGTGGATGATCGATCGCTTCGGGTCGGACGATCTGCGCGGCCGGTTCGTGCCGTCGCTGGTGGGGATGGAGAAGATCGCCTCCTATTGCCTGACCGAGCCGGGCTCGGGGTCGGATGCGGCGGCGCTGCGGACCACGGCCGTGCGCGACGGCGACCACTATTTGTTGAACGGGTCCAAGGCGTTCATCTCCGGCGCGGGCACGTCTGACGTCTATGTCGTCATGGTCCGCACGGGCGGCGAGGGTCCGAAGGGCGTCAGCGCGATCCTGGTCGAGGCCGGCACCCCCGGCCTGTCGTTCGGCGCGCAGGAAAAGAAGATGGGCTGGAACGCCCAGCCGACCGCCATCGTCCAGTTCGACGACTGTCGCGTGCCGGTCGCCAACCTGCTGGGCGAAGAGGGGGCGGGCTTCCGCTACGCCATGGCCGGTCTGGACGGCGGGCGCCTGAACATCGCCGCCTGTTCGCTGGGCGGGGCGCGGCTGGCGCTGGAGACGGCGCAGGAGTACGTCGCCACCCGCAAACAGTTCGGCCGCCCGATCGGCGAGTTCCAGGCGCTGCAGTTCCGGCTGGCGGACATGGCCACGGACCTGGAGGCGGCGCGTCTGATGGTGCTGCGTGGCGCCTGGGCCATCGACACCGACCATCCGGAAAAGACGAAGTGGTGCGCCATGGCCAAGCGCCTGGCCACCGACGCCTGTTTCAAGATCGCCGACGAGGCCCTGCAACTGCACGGTGGCTACGGCTATCTGAAGGACTATCCGCTGGAACGGATCGTGCGCGATCTGCGGGTCCACCGCATCTTGGAAGGCACCAACGAGATCATGCGAGTGATCATCGCACGGGAGATGACCAAGTGAGCGACGCCGAAGTCATCACCCGGATTGAAAACGGCGTCGGTCGCATCACCCTGAACCGACCCAAGGCGATCCATGCACTGAACCGGGCGATGTGCGAGGCGATGACCAAGGCGCTGCTGGCTTGGCGCGGCGACGCGGCCGTCCAGTCCGTGCTGATCGACCACGCCGGCGAGCGGGGCTTTTGCGCGGGCGGCGACATTCGCATGATCGCCGAAAGCGGTGCGGGCGATGCGTCGGAGGCCAAGGCCTTCTTCGTGGACGAGTACCGGTTGAACCACCTAATGTTCGACTATCCGAAGCCGATCATCGCCATCGTGGACGGCATCGTCATGGGCGGCGGGGTCGGCATTTCCGAGCCGGCCGGCATTCGTGTGGCGACCGAGCGCACCACCTACGCCATGCCTGAGACCGGGATCGGCCTGTTCCCCGACGTTGGCGGCGGCTGGTTCCTGCCGCGCCTGCCGGGCCAGACCGGCGTCTGGCTGGCGCTGACAGGCGCGCGGCTGAAGGCGGCGGATACGGTGGCCCTTGGCATCCATACTCACTTCGTGCCCGCAGATCGTGTCGAGGCGCTGAAGGCCGATCTGATGGGCGAGACCGCCGATCCGTCGCCGGTCGTGGCGCGCCACGCCGGGGACGCGGGGCCTGCACCGCTGTCGGCCCACCGCGAGGCCATCGACCGGCTGTTCGCCTTCGACACGGTTGAGGAGATTTTTCAGGCGCTTGAGGCGGACGGGTCGGAGTGGGCGCTGAAGCAGCTGGAAACGCTGAAGACCAAGTCGCCACAGTCGCTGAAGGTCTCGCTGCGCCAGATCCGCACGGGCGCGACGCTGACCAGCTTTGCCGACAATATGGCGATGGAGTACGCCCTGGGCGGCCGCGTGGTGCGCACCCACGACTTCCAGGAAGGTGTGCGGGCCGTGATCATGGACAAGGACAATGCGCCTAAATGGTCCCCGGCGGACCTGTCGGGCGTTACCGACGACACGCTGGATGCGCTGTTTGCACCGTCGCCGGACAATGAAAAATGGACGCCGCTGGCCTGACCACGGCGCCGACAAAGGGAGAGACACCATGACCAAGATCGCCTTCATCGGCCTGGGCAACATGGGCGGCGGCATGGCCGCGAACCAGGCCAAGGCGGGCCATGCGGTCGCCGCCTTCGACCTGTCGGCGCAGGCGCTGGAACGGGCGGTGGCGGCCGGTTGCGTCGCGGCTGGATCGGTCGCCGAGGCGGTCAAGAACGCCGAGGTGGTCATCACCATGCTGCCGGCCGGGCCGCACGTACTGAAGGTCTATTCCGAACAGATCATCGGCGCTGCGCCGTCGACCGCCCTGCTGCTCGACTGTTCGACCATCGATGTTGAAACCGCGCGCAAGGTCGCCGGTCTTGCCAAATCGGCTGGCTACGCCTTTGCCGACGCGCCAGTGTCAGGCGGCACGGCGGCGGCGGATGCGGGCACGCTGGCCTTCATGGTCGGCTGCGATGAGGGCGACTTCGCCCGCGTCGAGGCGGCGCTGGAGCCTATGAGCCGCATCACAATCCGCGCCGGCGATCATGGGGCGGGGCAGGCGGCCAAGATCTGCAACAACATGCTGCTCGGCATCTCCATGCTGGGCACCTGCGAAGCCATCGCCTTGGCGGAAAAGCTGGGTCTGGATCCCGAACGGTTCTTCGAGATCGCGTCCAAGTCTTCGGGTCAGTGCTGGAGCGTTACCAGCTACTATCCCTGGCCGGGTCCGGTGCCGACCGCGCCGTCGAACCGCGACTATCAGGGCGGGTTCGCCACGGCCATGATGTTGAAGGACCTGAAGCTGGCTCAGGACGCAGCGGCGAAATCCGGCGCTTCAACGCCGTTGGGCGCACAGGCCGAGGCGCTTTACGCCCTGTTCGACGGCATCGGGCATGGCGGTCGCGATTTCTCCGCCATGCTGCAGATGCTGCGCGGCAAGCTGGATGAGCTTAACCCGGCATAGATTCGTCTTTCGCATTGTGATTGCGGCCCGTGCAGCTTCGGCGGCGCGGGCCTTTTCATATGAGACGGTGGCCGCGACGCAGATCGCTACGGCTGGTGCGACCAAGGCGCGCGCCTGCCGCGTTCGCCTTATTCCGTTCGCCGGAATGAGCCTGCGAAGAGTGAAGTCAAAGCAGCAACTTAGCTCTCGTTGACCGTTGAAGCGGCTCTAGCAGAGATCGAAAATCGCCTGAAATGCGGCTGAACGGTGCTTGCGGCGCACATTGCTCCTGTGTCATGTAACCGCTTACATCGCTTATCGACGGATCTTCGAAAAGGGGCCGGGACGATAGGGAGCAGGGAGAATTCGATTGGACATGGCCGCGCCTAGCGCTGCGTCTGCACGGCAGGAGGGCCAGCCCTTCGCCAAGGCCGCCACCATGCGCGACGTGGCTGAACGCGCCAATGTGTCGGTTGCTTCTGTCTCTCGTGTGTTGAACGGCTTGGGCGTGACCTCGGACGCGACGCGCCAGCGGGTGCTCGATGCGGTCGAGGACCTTCGCTATGTCCCGCACTTCGGCGCCCGCAGCCTGTCGACCAGCAAGAACGACACGATCGGCGTCATCCTGCCCGACCTGTTCGGCGAGTTCTTCTCCGAGCTGATCCGGGGCATGGACCTGGCCGCCCGCGCCCACGGCAAGCATCTGATCGTCTCCAGTTCGCATGACGGCGCGGAAGACACCTTGGCGGCCGTGCGTTCGATGCGCGGGCGCGTGGACGGCATGATCGTGCTGTCGCCTCACCTGGGCGCGGCGAACCTGTCGTCAGAGTTCGCCGGTCGGATGCCGGTCCTTCTGATGAACGGCGGCGCGGCCGAGCCGGGCCGGGCGTCCATCATGATCGACAACCACGGCGGCGCCGTCGGCGCGGTCCAGCATCTGCGGTCCACTGGCCGCAAGCGCATCGCTCACATTCGCGGCGCCGCCGGCAACATCGAGGCGGACACGCGTGCGGCCGGCTATACGGCGGCGCTGGACGGTCATGACCCGATCATCGTCGAGGGCGACTTCTCCCAAGCCTCGGGCCATCGCGCGGCGACCCAGCTTCTGGCCATGACAGAGCGGCCCGACGCTGTTTTCGCCGCCAATGACATGATGGCCGTCGGCGCCCTGTTGGCCTTCCAGGAGGCCGGAGTGCGCTGTCCTGAAGACATCGCCGTCGTCGGCTTCGATGACGTGCCTATCGCCGGCCTGATGCGGCCTGCGCTGACCACCATGCGCGTCAACATCGCGGAAATCGGTCGAAGGGGCGTCGAACGCCTGATCGGCCTGGTCCAGGCCGGCGCGACCGCCGACGCCACGGACACCGCTTGCGAAATCGTTCGGCCGATCCTGGTCGAACGCCAGTCCACCGCGGCGGCCTCGTCCGCCAGGTTCAACAAAGGGTAGGCCAGCCATGTCGCTGAAAACCGATCCCATCAGGAGGGGAGAGCTCAGGATGACCCAGTTCAACACGCGTAAGGCCGCGACACGTCAGGTCGCCTTGGCCGCCGCATCGGCGCTTGCCATCAGCATGGCGGTCGTCGGCGGCGCCCAGGCGCAGGTCGCGACCTCGACGATTCGAGGCAATGTGACGGATGGCGCGACGGTCGAGGCCGGCGCCACCATCGTCGCCCGCAACGTCGCCTCCGGCTTCACCAGCCGCACCACAGCGAACGCGCAGGGTGGCTATACGCTGTCGGGCCTGCGTCCCGGCACCTATGAGATCACGGCGACGACGGCCGAAAATGAGACGGCGTCGGACACGGTCTCCATCGGCGTCGGCCAGGTCGGCAACCTGGATCTGGCCGTGGCAGGCGCAGCGGCCGGCGCGGCTGACGCCAATGCGGCCAACCTGGGCGACATCGTCGTGACCGGGCGTCGCTTGGTCGAGGTGCGCACGCCTGAGAACGCCACCAACGTCACGACCCAGCAAATCCAAACCCTGCCACAGATCAACCGCAACTTCCTAAACTTCGCGGCTCTGGCGCCGGGCGTGCGGGTCGGAACCAACGAGTCCGAAGTTCAGATCACCGCCGGTGGTCAGCGGGCGGAATCCGTCAACGCCTTCATCGACGGCGCCAGCCTGAAGTCGAACATTATCGCCGGGGGCATCGTCGGTCAGGACGACAGCCGCGGCAATCCGTTCCCGCAGGCGGCCGTCCAGGAATTCCGCGTTGTCAGCCAGAACTTCAAGGCTGAATACGAGCAGGCCTCGTCAGCCATCATCACGGCCGTGACGCGCTCCGGCACCAACGAGTTCCACGGCGAAATCTTCGGCACTTATCGGGACCAAGATTTCATCAAGCAAGACGAGTTTTCGCGTGCGGCAGGCCGTGAAAAGCCCGCGCTCGAAGTTCAGCAATACGGCGCCGCTCTGGGCGGGCCGATCATTCAAGACAAGCTGCACTTCTTCGGCAGCTATGAGCACAAGCAAGAAAATCGCGCGGCTGCCGTGACGCTAGGCCGTCAAAACCCGGCCTATGTCGGTCAGTTCGGTCAATATATCGGCACCTTCGCCACGCCGTTCGAGGAAGACCTTTACTTCGGCAAACTGAGCTTCCAGCCGGCAGAGGGGCATCTCATTGATCTGAGCGTCACCTATCGAGACGAAGCAGATGTGACGGGCGTCGGCGGCGCAAACTCCATCGAACGCGCAAGCGGTCTGCAGCAGACGACCAAGAGCGCCAATCTACGTTATCAATGGCAGGGCGACGGCTTCTTGAACGAGTTGGCAGTCGATTACCGCAATTATAATTACAACCCGACCGCTGTGAACTTCGACCAGATCGGCCGGAGCTATCGCATCTTCGAAAACGGCTATGATCCGTTCGGCGGCGTCTCCATCTTGAACATTGGTGGATCCGGCAGCCGTCAGGACATCAGCGACAACGCGCTGACCATCCGCAACGATCTGACGTTCAACGACATCCAGTTCAACGGTAATCACACGATCAAGCTGGGCGCCAAGGTCAGCCGCCAAGACTATGAGGTCGCCAAGGAGTTCGGCCGTAATCCCGAGTTCTTCTATGACCTAAACGGCACAGCCAGCGGCAATGCCGCCGTCCCGTATCGTGTTCAACTGGGCAACGAATTCCCCACGGTTGACCTGACCAACACCGTCATCGGCCTGTACGCGCAGGACGACTGGCAGATCACGGACAAGCTTGAACTGAATTTGGGTCTGCGCTGGGACTACGAGACCAACGCCGATAACAAGAAGTATGTCACGCCCGCTTCGGTGGTCGCAGGGCTCAACCAGTGGATCGCTTCGACCGATGGCGGCAAGCCTGCCGGCTATGCGCCGAGCTGGTTCAACATCAACGACTACATCTCGACCGGCGACAATCGTGACCCGTTCAAAAAGGCCTTCCAGCCTCGCATTGGCTTCTCGTATGATGTCTTCGGCGATCGCAGCACAGTTCTGTTCGGCGGCGCCGGTCGCTATTATGATCGCGTGCAGTTCAACTTCGCCTTCGACGAACTGGCCAAGCCTTTCGACTTCACGCAAAACGTCTTCTTCTCGATTACAGGGCGCCCGGCCGGCGTGGCGGACGGAAGCTCGGCAGATCCGATCCTGTGGAATGCGTCCTACGAGACCACGGCTGGACTTGACGCCATCCTGGCGAACATCCCGGCCAAGGGTGAAGCCTTTCTGCTCAAGAACGACTTCGAACCACCCCGCACGGATCAGTTCAACCTGGGTGTGCGTCAAAGGGTCGGCGATTGGCAGACCGAGTTCACCCTCGCCTACGGCAAGACCGAAAACGAGTTCACCTGGCAGTATCTGAACCGCTGCCGTGAACCAACGCGCGGCAATGACGGCAATGGTTTCGGCGACAACGGCGGCTTCTGCGGCCCGGGCGGCACGAACCCCTACCGCTCATATCTGGTGTCCGATCACAACAAGGAGCGGACGTTTAAGGCGCTCTACGTCAAGCTGGACAAGGGCTACACGCGTGACTCCGGTTGGGGCGTCAACATCGCCTATACGCTGTCCAAGGCGGAACAGAACGGCGGCAATGATAACTTCTGCTTCGACTGCTTCTCGGTGGAAAGCTCGCCGATGCGTTCGTCGGCAAACGACGAACGTCATCGTATCGTGGCCAACGGCATCGTTGATCTGCCGCTCGATTTCCAGCTGTCCGGCATTCTGACCTTGGGTTCCGGCACGCCCTTTGATGTGTTTGACGGACGCGGTGCCAACTTCGTTTATCGCCCTTATGGCGCCTATCCGGAGAAGGAGCAGTTCTTCCTGCCGAACGCCTTCGCCTATCGGAACCTCGATCTCCGTTTGACGAAGAACTTCGACGTGCCGGGCGCTGGTGAGCTGTCGGTCTATGTGGACGCCATCAACGTGTTCAACTTCAAGAACTACAATGGCTTTGACGGCGGCACGGGTTCGGCGACGAACCCGAACCCGAACTTTGGCCGCCCGAGTTCAGTGCTGTTCCCGACGCGGACGTTCCAGATCGGCGCCCGCTACGCCTTCTAAATCCTGAGCCTGGGCCGCCTCGTGCTTGTTGCGAGGCGGCCCTTCTTTTTCGATTGAGACCCAGTGAGCGTGCCCATGAATCGTCGAAACTTCCTGATGCGGACCACCACAGGCGCGGCGGCTATGGCCGTTGGATTTCCGGTGATGGCGGCGGCGCAGCAGGCGGCGACGACGGGGGCGGTCAATGGGACGCAGAGACGGCCGATGCGGCTGGATCAAGAGATTGAGGAACTTCAAGAGCGGACGTTCCGCTGGTTCGAGAAGGTCACGGATCGCAAGACTGGTCTGACGCCGGATCGCTGGCCGACGCCGTCCTTCTGTTCGGTGGCGGCGGTCGGGTTCGCCCTGACCTGCTGGCCGGTGGGCGTCGAGCGCGGCTGGATGAGCCGTGCCGAGGCGCGCGAGCGGACCCTGACGACGCTGCGCTTCTTCCATGATTTGCCGCAGGGTCCAGAGGCCAGCGGCACGGCGGGGTACAAGGGCTTCTTCTACCACTTCCTGGATATGGAGACGGGGCTTCGCTACCGAACCAACGAACTGTCCACCGTCGATACAGCCCTGCTGATCGGCGGCATGTTGTTCGCCGCCCGCTACTTCGACGGCCGTCATGCTGACGAGGCGGAAATCCGTCAGAAGGCGCAAGCCATCTACGAACGGATCGAATGGCCGTGGGCCGTGATCCGCGACAACCGCATCACCATGGGCTGGCACCCAGAGAGCGGCTTTATCCCGTCCGACTGGCACGTCTATAACGAGGGCATGCTGGTGCTGCTATTGGCCATCGGCAGCCCGACCCATCCGGTGTCGGTCAATGTGTGGCACGAATGGGCGGCCAGCTATGACGAGAGCTGGACCGATCGCTGGGGCAGCTGGCACCTGAATTTCGCGCCCATCTTCGGGCACCAGTACAGCCATATGTTCATCGACTTCCGCGGCATTCAGGACGCCTGGATGCGCGGGCAGTCTGCCCAACTGGGCGAATACCTCGACTATTTCGAAAACAGTCGCCGCGCCGTCTACGCCCAGCAGAAATACGCCCACGACAACCCTGGCGGCTGGGCGGGCTATTCATCTGAGGTCTGGGGCCTGACGGCCTGCGACGGGCCGGGCGATTTCAAACAAGTCATCGACGGCAAAGAGCGCGAGTTCTTCAGCTATTCCGCGCGCGGTCCGGGCGAGCGCGACGACGGCACCATCGCGCCGACGGCGGCGGCCAGCTCCATCGCCTTCGCGCCCGAGATCGTCGTGCCCTGTGTCAAGGCGATGAAGCAGAAATACGGTTCAGGCATCTATACCGAGTGGGGCTTCCTCGACAGCTTCAACCCAACACTGACAGTGCGCGACGGGCCGCTGCAGCACGGCAAGATCGTGGACGGCGTGGGTTGGGTGGACGGCGACTATCTGGGCATCGACCAAGGGCCGATCGTCATCATGACCGAGAATCACAGGTCCGAGTTCGTCTGGCGCTATATGCGCGGCGAGCCCAATATTCGCCGCGCGCTCGACATCGCGGGCTTCACCGGCGGCTGGATGAACGCATGATGGCGACGGCCCACAGGCGCGGCGCTCTGGCCCTGATGGCGGGAGGGGCGGCTGCGGCCTGCACCCCGCGCCGTGACGGCGAGACCGTGCTGCGCTTCTGGGCCATGGGCAATGAGGGCGGGACTGTCGGGCAGTTGATGCCCGAGTTCGAGCGCCGCAATCCGGGCGTCCGCGTGTCGGTCCAGCCCCTGCCGTGGACGGCGGCGCACGAAAAGCTGCTGACCGCCTACGCCGGCGCCTCGCTGCCGGACGTCAGCCAGATCGGCAACACCTGGGTGGCGGAGCTGACCGCCATCGGCGCCCTGTCGCCGACCCCGGCCGAGGCCGCGAACCTGCTGACTGACCAGTTTCCGGCAGTGCTGGAGACCAACGAAATCGCCGGCCGCGCCATGACCACGCCCTGGTATGTCGACACACGGCTTTTGTTCTATCGCAAGGATCTGCTGGCGCGGGCCGGCTTCGACGCCCCGCCCGAAGACTGGGCCGAATGGAAGCGGGCCATGCATGCGATCAAGCGTGTGGCGGGCGGCGACAACTACGCCATCCTGCTGCCGTTGAACGAGTTCGAGCAGCTTCTGACCTTCGGGCTTCAGATCGATGAGCCGCTGCTGAGGGATCGGGATACGCGCGGAAACTTCTCCAACCCCGGCTTCGTCTCAGCCTTGGCCTTCTACCGCAGCCTGTTCGACGAGCAGTTGGCGCCGCTGGCCTCGTCGACGCAGATTTCCAACGTCTGGACCGAGTTCGCCAGGGGCTATTTCAGCTTCTACTTCTCCGGCCCGTGGAGCGTGGGCGATTTCCGCAGCAAGCTGCCCGCGTCGTTCCAGCCGAACTGGGCCACGGCGGGCGTGCCGGGACCGAATGGCCTGGGCGCCTCGGCGCCGGGCGGGTCCAGCCTGGCGGTATTCAAATACTCCCCGCATCAGGAGGCGGCCTGGGCCCTGGTCCGCTATCTGTCGGAGCCGTCGGTGCAGGCCCGGTTCAACACCATCGTCGGCGACCTGCCTGCGCGCCAGAGCGCCTGGGACATCGCGGGCGTCGAGCGCGATCCGATGCTGGCGCCGTTCCGGGGGCAACTGGCGCGCGCCAAAGCGGTGCCCAAGGTGCCGGAATGGGAGCGGATCGTGACCGAGATGCAGATCGTCGCAGAACGGATGGTGCGCGGCGAGTACAGCCCCGAGACCGCCGCCGCCGAGATCGATCGCCGCGCCGACCGCCTGCTGGAAAAGCGTCGTTGGATGATGGAACAGGGCAGGGCCGTATGACCGTCGTCGATCCCACTTTGACCAAGGCGGGGACGAAGGTCAGGCCGTCGCGCGGACGCGGCGCCCGCGAGCGGGCGGCATGGGCCTTCGTCGCCCCTGCCATGCTCGCCGTCGGTCTGTTCTTCGCCATTCCGGTGATCGCGGCCCTGCTGCTCAGCCTGACCGATTTCGACATCTACGCCCTGGCGAACCTGGACAATCTGCGTTTCGTCGGCTTGCAGAACTATGAACGGCTGCTGACCAATCCCCTGTTCTGGGGGGCGATGAAGAACACCCTGACCTTCGCGATCCTCGGCGTGCCCCTGTCCATCGCCGCGTCCCTAGCGGCGGCGGTGATCCTGAACGCGCGGGTCGTGAAGTGGCGGCCGATCTGGCGGGTGATGTTCTTCGCTCCCTATGTCACGACCCTGGTCGCGACGGCGGTGGTGTGGCGCTATCTGCTGCACACCCGCTACGGCGTTATCAACTGGGGGTTGGAAAGCATTGGCCTGCCGGCCGTGGACTGGCTGGGCGATCCCTCGACCTCGATCCCCGCCATCCTGATGTTCGTGGTCTGGAAGATCTTCGGCTACAACATGTTGATCTTCCTGGCGGTGCTTCAGACCGTGCCGGACGACCTGTATGAGGCCGCGCGCATTGACGGCGCCGGGCCGTGGAAGCAGTTCCGCCATGTGACGCTGCCGGCCATCGCGCCGACCATGCTGCTGGTCTCGATCATCTCGGTCGCCAGCTTCTTCCAGCTGTTCGCCGAACCCTATGTGATGACCCAAGGCGGCCCGGTCCAGAGCACGGTGACGGTCCTCTACTTCATGTACGAAGAGGGCTTCAAATGGTGGAACCTGGGGTCGGCCAGCGCCGTCGCCTTTGTCCTGTTCCTGTGCATCCTGGCGATCACCCTGGTCCAGTTGGCGGTCGCCAAGCGCGTAGGGGCGTATCAATGAAAATCCGCGCCATCCTGCTGAACCTTGCCGTCGCCCTCATCGCGCTGGTCGTTCTGTTCCCGCTGGTCTGGATGGTGTCGGTCAGCTTCATGGCGACCGGCGAAGCGGCCGTCTTCCCGCCGCCGCTGCTGCCGTCACATTGGACGCTGGAGCATTATCGCGACCTGTTCCTGAACCAGGGCATGGGTCGGTATCTTTGGAACAGCTTCGCGTTGGCGACACTGGCGACCATCCTGGCGCTCGGCTTCACCGTCCCGGCCGGCTACGCCTTCGCAAAGCTGAAGTTCGCCGGGCGCGAGCGGCTGTTCCAGTTCCTGGTCGCCGCCCTCGTGGTGCCGGCCCAGATCGGCACCCTGCCGTTGTTCCTGATGCTGAAGGGGATGGGGCTGGTGAATACCTACGCCGGGGCGTTGGTGCCATGGCTGGCGTCGATCTTCGGCCTGTTTCTGGTGCGCCAGTATGCGCTGAGCATTCCTGATGAGATGCTGGAGGCCGCCCGGATCGACGGCGCCAGCGAGGGCCAGATCTTCCGCCGCGTCGTGTTGCCGACCTTGCAGCCGATCATCGTCACCTTGGGCCTGTTCGTGTTTCTGGGCAGCTGGAACGACTTTCTGTGGCCGCTGATCATTCTGACGGATCAGTCGAACTATACCCTGCCGGTCGCTCTGGCGGCCCTGTCGCGCGAGCATGTGCAGGACATTGAACTGATGATGGCCGGCGCCGTCGTCACGGTCGCGCCCGTGCTGATCCTCTTCCTCGCCCTGCAACGCTACTACATCCGCGGCATGCTCGCGGGCAGCGTGAAGGGCTGACCAGAACTGCGAGTTCGTATGCGTAACCTCCTGCTGGCCGCCGCCTCGGTCCTGACCCTCGCTCTGGCCGCGCCCGCCGTCGCCCAGGAGACGCGCGTTCTCGACAACATGGACGACGCAGCGCGGTGGGAAGCCAGCGCCTCGACCGACGTTCACGCCGCCGTCTCCGCCGTCGCCGGCCATGACGGGAAAGCGGTGCGGCTCGATTACGATTTCGATGGCAAGGCGGGTTATGCGGTGCTCAGCCGGCCGCTGCCGTTCGACCTGCCCGACAACTACGAGATCAGCTTCTGGGTGCGGGGCGCAGGGCCGACCAATACCTTCGAGGTCAAGCTGACCGACGCCTCGGCCGATAATGTCTGGTGGAAGCAGACGGCGCGCTACGATTTTCCCGACGGCTGGACCCGGTTCGTGATCAAGCGTCGGCAGGTCTCCAAGGCCTGGGGGCCTAGTCCCGAGACGATCCTGCGTCGCGCCGAGCGGGTCGAGTTTGTCGTGGTCGCGGCCGAGGGCGGCAAGGGCTCGGTCGAGATCGATCAACTGATCCTGCGCGCCCTGCCGGTCGATCCGCCGGTCCCGCCCCAGCCGGTTGCCAGCGATGGACGAACGGCGTCGACCGCCGCCAACGCCGTCGATCTCGACTCGAAAACCGCCTGGACCCCGCCGGTGGGCGAGGCGTCGGCCCTGACATTGGACCTGGGCTACGAGCGCGAGTTCGGCGGGCTGACTCTGCGCTGGTCCGACCGGGGGGCGGCGAGCGACTATCGCGTTTCCTCCTCACTGGATGGGCGCGACTGGCGGCCGCTGACGACGGTCACGGGCGGCAATGGCGGTATTGACTGGCTGAGGACGCCCGAGGCGACGGCGCGCTGGTTGAAGCTGGAGCCGCTGAAGCCCGTTCCGGCGCCGGACGTGGTCGGTTCGTCCGGCGCAGGCCAGCGGCTGGGCGCGGCCCAGGCCACGACCTATGCGCTGCACGAGATCGAGGTCGAACCGCTGACGTTCGGCGCGGACTCCACGGTTTTTCTGGAAGCTGTCACCAAGGAAAACCGCCGCGGCCTTTATCCGCGCGGCTTCTCCGGCGAGCAGTCCTACTGGACCCTGGTCGGGGTCGATGGAGGCGGGGAGAGCGGCCTGATCGGCGAGGATGGCGCCATCGAGCTCCGCCGCGCCGGACCCAGTATCGAACCCTTCGTGGTCGATAACGGGCGGCTGATCACTTGGGCCGACGTCAATATAGGACAGGGGCTGAAGGACGGCGATCTGCCGATCCCGTCGGTGACCTGGACCGCCGACGACTGGACGCTGAAGATCACCAGCTTCGCCGACGGACCGGCGGATCAGGCGCAGCTCTGGGGCCGTTACGACCTGACCAACACTTCCAGCCGGCCGCGCACCCTGACCCTGGCCCTGGCCGCGCGCCCGATGCAGGTGAATGCGCCGCGTCAGTTCCTGGCCATTCCAGGCGGCGTCAGCCCGGTGGAGACGATCGGCTGGGACGGCGCCGAACTGAAGCTAAACGACACGGTGCGGGTTCAGCCGCTGGCGGCACCGGATCAGGTCGCGCTGGCGACCTTCGACGCCGGCAGCGATCCGCAGTCCCTGATCCTGCCATCCGCGCGGCGACCGGCCGCCGAGCTCATGACGACGACCGACGCCACGGGTCTGGCCGCCGGCACCCTGACCTATAAAGTGATGCTGCAACCCGGAGAAACGCGCACGGTCGGATGGGTGTCGCAGCTATCCGGCGACGCGCTGGCGCCCGAGCCGGTGGGGCAGGCGGCGGCTGTACTGGGTGCGGTCGAGGCCCGCTTGGCGGCCGAATGGCGCGCGAAATTGGATCGGGTGGACCTCACCCTGCCGCCGGCCGCCCAGCGGATCGAGGACGCGCTGAAATCGTCGCTGGCCCACATGCTGATGTCGCGTCAGGGGCCGATCCTTCAGCCGGGCACACGCAGCTACAACCGTTCCTGGATCCGCGACGGGGCCATGATGGCCGAGGGTTTGAACCGGCTGGGCATGGCCGAGCATTCGGCCGACTATCTGCGCTGGTACGCCCCCTATGTGTTCGAGAACGGCAAGGTCCCGTGCTGCGTCGATGCGCGCGGCGCCGATCCGGTGCCTGAGAACGACAGCCACGGCGAATTCGTTTTCCTGGCCGCCGAGACCTATCGCTACACCAGGGACGAAGCCCTGCTGCGCCAGGTCTGGCCGCAGGTGCAAAAGGCGATCGCCTATATGGACGAGCTGCGCGCCTCGACCCGGACGGCGGCCTTCCAGGCGCCGGACCAGCGTCACCTATATGGCCTGCTGCCGCCGACCATCAGTCACGAGGGCTATTCGGACAAGGCGGCGTATTCCTACTGGGACGATTTCTGGGGCCTGCTGGGCTACAAGGACGCGGTCTTCATCGCCGAAACTCTGGGCGATGCGGACGCCGCCGCTCGCTATGCGGCGGCGCGGGATCAGTTCGCCGCCGACATCCGGGCGTCGATCACGGCGACGGCGGCCCATCATAGCATTGACTGGATCGCCGGCGCTGCGGACCGGGGCGATTTCGACGCCACCTCAACCACCATCGCCCTGTCGCCGGCGGGCGAACAGGATAATCTGCCGCCCGGGCTTATGGCGCGAACCTTCGATCGCTACTGGGAAAACTTCCAGAACCGTCTGACCAACCGCACAGCGTGGAAGGACTACACCCCCTACGAATGGCGGCTAGTCGGCGCCTATGTGCGGCTGGGTCAGAAGGACCGAGCGCTGCATGTGCTGGACTTCCTGATG
>NZ_DLTK01000064.1:0-496 GCF_002500885.1 Brevundimonas sp. UBA7838 | reverse complement strand
GGGACTTCCTGATGGCCGACCGCAGGCCCGAGGCCTGGAACGGCTGGGCCGAGGTGGTGGGGCGCGAAAAGCGCGAGCCGCGCTTCATCGGCGACATGCCGCACGCCTGGATCAGCTCCGACTATATCCGCTCGGCGCTCGATCTGTTCGCCTATGAGCGGGACCGCGATCAAGTCCTGGTGCTGGCGGCGGGCGTGCCGGAGGCGTGGCTGGACACCGCCGAGGGGGTCGGCGTGCGGGATCTGCGCACCGCCTATGGACCGCTGAACTACGCCTACCGCAAGGAACGGCGGGGCTATGTGCTCACTTTGGGCGACGGCGTGACGCCACCGGGCGGCTTCGTGCTGCAGTGGGCGGCGGGGCAGGGGCGGCCGGAGCAGGCACGGATCGACGGTCGTGCGGCGACGTGGTCGGGTGATGAGCTGGTCATTCCGGCGGGGACGCGGCGGGTGGAACTGCGCTGACCACCTGCGTCCCTTCTCCCATTGGGAGAAGG